>CAZNER010000033.1:0-20639 GCA_964572065.1 uncultured Candidatus Saccharibacteria bacterium | reverse complement strand
TAACTTATATATTAATGGATTAAATAATAATAAAATCGCTATAGTTAATGATAAAGAAACTAAAATTGCTCCTTTTTTACCAACTAACCTACTTATCATTAATGAGATACCCATTAATCCTGCTCTTACAACAGGAATATTCCCCACACCAACAAAACATGTAAATAAAAAAATAAATACAATAGTAATAATTGTAAGTCTTCTTCTATTAATCAAAATATTTAGAAAATTTATTGAAGTTATAAGCACATTTATATTATAACCAGAAACTGCTATTATATGAGTTGTACCCGTTCTACTCAAAGCATTTTCAAATTCTTCACTCATAGATTCATTTCCACCAAAAACTATACCCGAAAGTAATGAACCATTATTTACAGATAATATTTCATTAATATCATTTACTAATTTTTCTTTACCTATTTTTAATTCATCTATACTTACTTTCTTACCATTTTCACTTACATTAACAATTTTATCTACACTTAAAATAGAATATATACCTTTTATCTTCAAATAAGACTTGTAGGAAAAACCATCAAAATCTTCTGGCTCTTTTAATATCCCCCTTATAGTAATTACATTATTATTGCTTAACCTTATTCGACTATCTGTCTTAACTATCACCTTCCCTCTTAACTTGCTTATTGTATTATTATACTTTACTAATACTATCTTATTCGGTTTTATTACATATTTCCTATCCGACATTTTCTGATCTACCTTTCCCTCTAATAATACCTCCTGCCCATTAAATCTATAGACACAATTTTTACCTTCAGTAACACTTCTAAATACAAATAATCTAAAAGAGCCTATTAGTAAAAATAGAATAAATAAACCTAACGATAATACGACACTTTTATTTGATAAAAATATAAATACTAAGATAAATATAAGAAGAAGTAATATAAATAAGATTATGAGTATATTTGTAGTAATAATATTTGCAATAATAATACCTATACAAAATGAAAAGGAAATATTAAAAAGTTGTAACGTTAAAAAGGGCCTAAAAAATATATTTAATACTTTATTTATCATTTCTTCGAACAATAATAGATCAAATATAAAAACCTAGATAGTTATATCCTCTTTTATTTTCTCAAATGTTGCATCTCCAATACCTTTTATATTTTTTATATCTTCTATTTTTTCATACGGTCTTCCATCTATTATTTTTTGAGCGTATGAAGGTCCAATTCCAGGAAGATTATCTAATTCACTCAAAGAAGCAGTATTAATATTTATCTTCCCAGAAGTATAACTATTTTTGGTATCAACATTATCAACACTAGTCTCTTCCTTAGCAGGGATATAAATCTTCTGCTGATCTTTTAAAGTTTCCGCTCTATTAATATTCTTATCCACATACCCATAGTCAGCCGTTTCTAATAAACCCCCAGCCTTTCTTAAAGCATCATCTATTATATCTCCATCTTCGAATTCATAAACACCAGGAGTAACAACACTACCCTGTATATCAACTTTAACTGTTGCTTTCTGCTCTTGTTCTTCCGCCTCATCATTACATTTATTTATAATCAAACTCTCATCCTCTTTATCAATCCCTTCTAGGCGTAAAAATACTAATAGTCCAATAAAGATAACGAATATAGCTAACAAGAGAATAAAATTAATTTTATTTTTCTTAATAAAATCCCCCATATTAATACAAAGATAAAATCAATAATTGATTTTAAGCTTTATAGTATTCTGAGAACACGAACTGAGTATGATATCAGGATACTTTTATTTCAATATTAATAATTGAAACATCCTCTATAGGTTTAGGGGAATTTGAGGTGGGATCATCGACATCTAGGTCATTTATCTCTTCAATAACATCCCAGCCTGATGTTATCTCTCCAAAAACAGTGTGTCTTCCTTCTAATCCGTTTACTGTTTGATCTTCTGATGAAGAAGCTGTGATTATAAAAAATTGACTTCCATTGCTATCAGGACCGCTATTTGCCATCGCAACCGATCTATATGTTAAATTTTTGGAAACAACATCAGCATCATTATCAAATCCTAAATTTTCTAACTGTTGCCTTTTAGCATTCGAAAAATCCAGGCTATCCCAATTTATCTCATCCCCAAATTCATATCCTGGTCCCCCTTCTCCGTCATTATCTGGATCTGAATCTAATGTATTTCTATCACCTGCCTGCACCAATAGATCCTTTACTACCCTATGAAATTTAACATTATCATAATAATCTTCATTTACAAGAAAAACAAAATTATTAACTGTCACAGGAGCATTCTTTTCATATAAATCGATTTCAAATGTACCTATACTAGTTTCAACTTCTGCTTTATAATCCTTACTTGTATCTATTTCTATCTCTGGAACTTCAGAGTAAATCTTTTCCTTATTCTGAATTTCTTCTATCCAACATCTTATTCCAAATAATCCACAATTTTCCTCTGAATCTGAATTTGGTACTAATGAGTCAAATAATAATACAGTAATAAAAATCAGAGCTATTATTCCCAAAATATATAAAAAGAAATCCTTATTTTCCTTTATCATAGCTCAAAACAAAAAATTAGATAAGAAATATCCTTCTATATTATAACCTGTAAATATGTAAAAGTCTAGTCCTAAAATAAACTTAATCTAAGGCTAATTTGGCTAAATAACAAAATTTAATACCCTATTTTCTACAAAAATAGCTTTCTTAACTTTACCATTTTTATACTTTTTTATCTTTTCCGACTTATTCGCAAGATTTATTACATCTTCTTTAGAAGCTCCAAAAGATACCTTTATCGTATCACGAAGCTTACCATTAATTTGAACAGCTATAGTTACTTTCTTACTTTTAACTAAATTTTTATCGTAATCTGGCCAACTCTGTTGGTGGATACTATCCTTATTACCCAACTTATACCATAGTTCTTCTGATAAAAAAGGAGCAAAAGGAGCCATCAATAAAGCTAAATTGCTTAATACAGTTTGTCTTTCTTTCTTAGAAAACTCCCTCCCATTATCTGCATACCAGTTTACAAATTCCATTATCTTAGCTATTGCTGTGTTATAACTTATCTTTTCTATCTCCTCACCTACTCTTTTTATACTCTTATGCATAAAAGACAAATCGTCTATACCTTTACCATCTACATCAAACTTTTCAAATAACCTCCACACTTTCTGAACAAATCTGTACATTCCTTTCATACCGGTATCTCTCCAGTCTCCCCCTTGTTCGAAATCTCCTAAAAACATAAGATACATTCTTACAGCATCTGCTCCATATTTATCAATATATTCATCAGGATTTATAACATTTCCCTTTGATTTACTCATCTTAGCTCCTTCTTTAATCAATAATCCATGACCAAAAAATCTCTCAAATGGTTCCTCAAAATCTATATACCCTTGGTCATTTAATGCCATTGTGATAAATCTTGAATAAAGCAGATGCAGTACAGTATGCTCCTTTCCGCCAATATACATATCTACAGGCAGCCATTTTTTAGTTCTATTTTTATCAAAAGGGACATTGTTAAATTCTGTCGATGGATAACGTAAAAAGTACCAGCATGAATCAACAAAAGGATCTGAAACATCAGTTTCTCTTCGGGCTGTTTTTCCGCATTTAGGACACTTAACTTTATAAAAAGAATCCAATCTTGCCAGTGGTCCTTTACCGCTGCCATCAGGCAGTATATCTTTATACTTCTCAATATCAGGTAATAATACAGGAAGATCTTTTTCTGGAACCGGCTGCCATCCACACTTTTTGCAATAAATCATAGGAATTGGCGGTCCCCAGTATCGTTGGCGTGATATACACCAGTCTCTGAGCTTATAAGTTACAGCCTTTTTGCCCCAACTCTGTTCCTCAATAATTTTAATTATTTCATCATATTCTTTATGTATCTTAATACCATTAAAAAGATCGGAGTTAATACACTCACCAATACAATCTGAATAAACTTGCTCTCCTTTCATCACTTTTGATCTATCAAATTTTATATCTTCTTCTTGCCGTGAATTACTCCATTTAGTTGATACGTAATCTATCGGTGGTTTAATGACTGGAACAATTTCAAGTTTATATTTCTTTGCAAACTCATTGTCCCTATTATCATTTGAAGGAACCCCCATAATAGCTCCTTCTCCATAACTAATTAAAACATAATCAGCTACAAAAATTGGAATCTTTTTACCATTTGCCGGATTAATAGCTTTAATTCCTTTAATTAAAACCCCAGTCTTATTTTTATTTAAATTTGTTCTTTCTAAATCACTTTTCTTTCTAGCTTTCTCTATATATGTCTCTACTTCAGACAAATTCTTAATAATATTTTTGTTCTTTTCTATAATTTTATGCTCCGGAGCTACAACCATAAATGTAGCGCCGTACATAGTATCAGGTCTAGTGGTAAATACTTTTAACTCTTCAATTACTTTAGTATTCTCCTCATCAACAATTTTAAACATCAATTCTGCACCTTCACTCTTCCCTATCCAATTCTTCTGCCCTAATTTTACATCCTCACTCCAATCCATCCATTCCAAGTTTTTTAATAATCGCTCAGCATATTCAGTAATCTTCCAAAACCATTGTTCCATATCTTTCTTTACTGTCTCTGTTTTACATCTCTCGCAAATTCCTCCTTCAACCTGCTCATCTGAAAGAACAGTTTTGCATGAAGGACACCAGTTCACCTTTGCTTTCTTTCTATAAGCAAGACCATGTTTAAACATCTGAACAAACAACCATTGAGTCCATTTATAATAATCCGGTTTATATGTTTCTACTGTTCTAGACCAATCATATTGATTCCCAGTCATCCTCAACTGATGATAAAAATGCTTCTCAGTTCTTTTAGAAACATCATGTATATGTTCTCCTATTTTAATAGCATAATTCTCACTATGTATTCCAAATCCATCTAATCCAATAGGTTCAAACACATCATATCCATTCATCTTCTTGTATCTTCCCCAAATATCACTTCCTGTAAAAGCATACATGTTGCCTACGTGTAATCCTTCGGCAGAGGGATATGGAAACATCATAAGATTGAAATATGGCTTATCAGCTTTATCCATATCGTATTTATTTATCCCTTTTTCCTCCCAATCCTTCCGCCATCCTTTCTCGATTTGTTTATGATTATATTTTTTCATCTGGGTATTTTTTAATATTTTAAATTATAAACAATTTTATCTTTATATTCAATTTCTGTTCAAATCTATTCTTATATATTTAATAACAATTACAAAATTCAAACTTAAAAAATTAAAATTTTAGACTGAATTCTCTGTTACAATTCTGTTATTTATTAAATCTTTCAAATACATAACAAAAAAATCCTTGTATAAAATTTTACACAAGGATCTATAAATAATACTTTCTAAATAGATGGTACCACCTTAATTTGATATAACTCAGTCTGTTATATCCTCTTTTTCCTACACTTTTAGAAATGTAGAATGTCAGCTATTTCGGGCTTACCCGAAGTAAACTAATAACTTCTCCCAATTTAATCAGCTTTCGCTTACTTTGCACTCAGAGGAGTCTTCCGAGTATTGCATATATTAAATTTACAAATATATATTAACATAAATCAATAACAACACACAAGTATTTTATTGTAATAATAGTATTAAAAGAAGATCAGTATAACGAATATATACAGATTCAACCTTATAGTACATATTCCAACTTTTTATAACTTTATAATACTATGAATTAATAATAAAATCCGATTCAATATGGAATAAAATTAATCCAAATATAGTAATTTCATAACATTTAACCCCTCTTTAACACTATTCTTCTTATATATCCATAAAAGTTATCCACTTATTTTGCTTCTATGTTACCTCTTTTAATATATTGGGTCTAATAATCAATTATAAAACCAACTTCAGTAAAATAATATCCCACAAAATACCTTTTAAATGTAAAAAATACCTCTAAGAATTAGATCAGGAATTTAGGTAAATATATTATGAAGTAATGGAGTTGGCGGGATTCGAACCCGCTACCTCTTGTATGCCATACAAGTGTTCTAACCAAGTGAACTACAACCCCATGAACCTAATTCTATCAAATAAATAGAAATAAGTTAATGGAAAAATTTTTTCTATCTAAGTTTTACCTCTACCCAATATCTTTAAAAATTTCAATCAATCTCCTTCTTAATATACCATTCCTGAAAAGCTCTTTAAATATTTCTTTAAATGTCTCTCAACTTCATAATCTTTTTAATAAATACTCAAAATAATCATTTACTTCTGGCTTGTCTAATTCGAAACTATTTTATAGCCCCAAATTCTAGATAAAATATAAAGTTGGCTTTTGACAAGTTCAAAAGTTATTTCCAGCTAAGTTGAGAGGACTCAAACTCACTACCTTCCGCCATTGGCGGATGTTCTAGCCAGCTGAACTACAGTCCCATAGATTTAATTTTATCAAATTAATTAAAATAAGTTTAAAAATCATTTAAAGAATAGCTTGAAACAACTAATAAGGAGTTTCAAGCTTAAAGGAGGATCCAATCGTATGCTGGAATAAAGTCCAAAGGATCTTTATATAAGCAGAAGATTTGATCCGACATGGACCCACCGAGACTTGAACTCGGAATTCAGCAGTGCGACTGCTGCGGTATACCATTTACCCATAGGCCCGACATTAAAATAATTACTAAGCCAAATTTAATACTAAAATATGATAACAAAATTAGTCAATTGAAACATATTCTTATAATGGAACATAGCTATAAGGATTTACCCAAACACCATTTCGCTGAACACCAAAATGCAGATGAGTACCAGTACATCTTCCAGTACAACCCATATAACCAATTGGCTGTCCTTTTGTCACAGTTTGTCCTTCCTTTACATAAATTGCTGAATGGTGTGCATATAGTGTTACAAATCCATTACCATGGTTAATTATAATCTGAAGACCACCAGCGCCATACCATCTTGCCATAGTTACTACCCCACTATCAGCTGCATAAATAGTTGTTCCTCCTGCTTGTGCTATATCAACTCCTGCATGCCATACAGAAAAATAATTCGTTACCCCGCCAGCACAAGGACGAATAAAAGCCCCTGTTCCTCCACCGCCTCCAATATTTACTGGTGCTGGAGCTGGTTGCGAATAACCTGTCGATGCAGTAGTTGTTGATGGTTGAACAACTGGCTTGGGCTGAGGCATTCTGCCATTTGGAACTAATAATTCCTGTCCTTCTTTCAACACATCAGAATCCAACCAATTTATATCATATATATCTTGTTCAGAAGCATTATACTTTTCTGCTATTGATGCTAAATTATCTCCCGATTTTACCTCATGTATTACACCATTTATTGGCAATATTTCAAGCTCCTGCCCTACTTTCAAATAATCCCCTGTTATTCCATTTGCCCACCTAATAGTATCGCTTGATACACCAAACTTTTCTGCTATTGCACTTAAAGTATCACCTCTTTGAACTATATATTTCTGCACATCAAAACCTCTTGATAAAGAAGCATTAGCAACGACCGCCTGCATTGAAGCTCCTTCATCTAGATAATCCGCATCTCCTATGTATTCTCCAGGAAATATAAGCGCAGCAGAAGTTTCTGGAACAAAGAGATTTAAACGACCAGCCAATCCTCCTAATGCAATAATTATAGTAATGAAACCTACTGAAAACTGGAATGCTGATCTATAAAATGTACTTCTTCCCCAGAACATCCTCTTCACCAAAGAATCCTTCAATCTTCCCATATTATTAACTACCCAAATGGAAAATGCCCATAAATAGAAGACTATCTGTTTCAACCTTAATACACAATAGAATAAAAAGTCATTGATGTAACACAAAATATCCTTTATTATCGAATTGTTATTCAAGAACTTTCTTTTGTTCTTGTTTATCTCCATCTTGTTAGATACTATTCTACTAATTTAAATAACATATAACAAGATGAATTATACCAGCCTTTTTTCAATAATCAAATTACATATCCTCATGTAAAGTAGCTAGAAATTCTTTATTATCCTTCGTTTTCTTCATTCTATCAATTAAAACACTTGTACGCTCATCCTCCTGAAATGTATCAATCATCCTTCTTATCCGCCATGATTGCATCATAACGTCTTTAGATAATAACAATTCTTCATTTCTTGTCCATGATTTCTGAATATCAATAGCAGGATATATTCTCTTTTCTGCTAATTGTCGAATTAAATGCAATTCCATATTTCCAGTACCTTTAAATTCCTCATAAACTAGATCATCCATCCTACTTCCAGTATCAACCAATGCTGTTGCGACAATAGTTAAACTACCTTTATTCTCAAAATTTCTAGCTGCACCAAAAAATCTCTTTGGTGGATATAACGCAATAGGATCAAATCCTCCAGTCAATGTACGACCCGAAGGAGGTGCTGTCATATTATATGCTCTTGCTAATCTTGTTATACTATCCATTAAAATTACCACATTACTTCCTTCTTCAACCAATCTTTTTGCTCTCTCTAGAGCCATCTCGGCTACCCTCGTATGATTCTCAGGCGGTTCATCAAAATTTGCTGCAACTACTTCACCATCTACCGATCTCTCCATATCAGTAACTTCTTCAGGTCTCTCTCCAATTAAAACAACCATTAAATGAATATCTTTATTATTCTTTCGTACCCCATAAGCTATGTCTTTTAAGAGCCATGTTTTACCGGCTTTTGGCGGAGAAACTATCATACCCCTCTGTCCCCTACCTATAGGGGCAAGTAAATCTATCAGCCTTGTAGATAAAATTTCACTCTTCGTTTCCAATTTTATCTGTTCATTTGGAAAAACAGGAGTCAATTTATTAAAAGAAGATCTTGAAACTGCCTTCTCAGGATCCCCCCCGTTTACAGCTTCAATTTTTAATAAACTCAAGTATTTCTCGCCATCTTTTGGAGGTCTCGCTCTTCCTGAAATAAAATCACCTTGCCGAAGATTAAACCTCTTTATTTGAGAACTTGAGATATAGACATCATTTTCACCAGGAAGCATTCTAAGAGAACGTAGAACTCCATGACTTCCATCATTTTTTATTTCAAGAACACCTTCAGCGAAAATGTTCCCGCCTTGTTTAGTCTGTTCTTCTAAAATTTTGATGATTAATTCATCTTTCCTTAACTCAGCATAGTTTTTTAATCCGAGATTTTTAGCAAATTTACGCAAATCCGCTAAAGTTTTAACATCTAACTCTGATATAGTTAATTCTTTTCCCACGAGAATAAAAATAAAAATTTAAAATATTATAGATGGAAATTATTTAATTTAAATGAATGCTAGACCAATTGAGGTACTTAAAATAAGTATAAGTAAGAAAATTACATTTGTCAACCTCAAAATAAAAATACCATTTATTCGAATAAAAGTAAAATAATTCAAATCTAAAAAACAAAAATTATGAAAAAATAGATTTTTGTAGAGTATAATCCTTTAAACCAATAGACGGGATCGGCACTGCCCCAACCGACCCCGATAGAAAACCTCTAAATATATAAAAAAGATTTTTTATCGAAGCCGAAAATATTACTATTAACGCCAAGAGTCCAGTAAGTTGTACGCGAACCAGACTCTGGGCGTTAATAGCAATAGATAATACCGATTTAAAGAACTTAAATTATTTTACCCTATAACATTACATTTTGTCAAGTGATTTAAATATCCTATATTTTATACCGTATCTATTACCTTATTCAAGAGCTATTTCATCAAGAGCTCACTAAATCCGAAACACTGTCTACCAATATGATTCCTTTTGTTTTTTTCAACTTTTTAAATGAATCATTAGGTATTACTATCTTATCATAACCAAGTGACTTTAAAGCCTTCAGCTTCTCTTTTATCATTCCCGAAGATTTCACCTGTCCTGTTAAGCTTACTTCTCCAATAGCAACTTTCTGAGAATTAACTTTTTTATTAAGGAACGAAGACAACATTGCAATGGAAACACTTAAATCTAGAGAAGAATCCTTAGTTTTTATCCCATTAGCAATATTGATATATATATCTTTATTCAAAAAATTAGCTTTTGTGTATTTTGATAATACAGCAGAAAGCATTTGAACCTTAGATTTACTTACTCCATTTACAACTCTCTGAGGTACACCATACGTACTTTCCACAATAAGAGCCTGAACTTCAATAAGTAATGCTCTCCTCCCTTCAAAAGTTACTCCCTTACATACTCCAATCCTGGATTTCTTTGATAGTATAAACATCTCAGATAGATTCTTTGAGTCTGAAAATCCCCCATTTGTAAAATTAAAAATACCTATCTCTCTTGTAGAACCAAATCTATTCTTAACACCTTTGAGAAATCTAATCTTACCGTCAGATTCACCTTCCAAATAAAAAACTGCATCTACCAAATGTTCAACTACTTTAGGACCCGCTAATTCTCCTCCTTTAGTAATGTGTCCAACGATAACCACTGCTATACCTGTTCTTTTAGCAAAGTTTACTATTCTAGATGTACATTCTTTTACCTGACCAATTCCTCCAGGCAAGCTCTTCAGATCATTAGTTTTGATAGTTTGTATAGAATCAACAATTACCAGCTTCTGTTTTTCCTTATCGAATACATTAATAATAGAATCAATATCATCACTACAAATAATATCGAGCTTATCTGAAAGATTTAACCTTTTTGCATGTATAGACAATTGGTCAATCGATTCTTCAGCACTTACATAAACACACTTCCCCTTATCAAGAATCACATTATTCAAAACCTGGAGAAGTAATGTAGTTTTACCTACACCAGGTTTGCCTCCAATTATAATAACCTCTCCTTTTACAAATCCACCTCCTAAAACTCTATCAAATTCTGAAAAGCCGGTTTTAAACCTATCTTTTTTTATCTTCCTAATTGACTTAATATTTCTTATTTTTACTTTAGTATTAATATGATTATCTTTTCCTTTACGATCTGATTTAGACACCTTCTTTAAACTACCCCACTTTCCACATCTAACACACCTTCCCATCCATTTTGAGGTCTCATAACCACATTCAATACAAACATATGTCTGCTTCATATACATATTGTATCATAATATAGATAAGTCTATACTTAATATAAGTTTATCTATTTAATTCAACAAAGTCACAACAACTAATAAATAAACTATGCAATTTATTAAATTAGAAGGAAATACACCTTATGAGACTGGCATCATTCATGGTAAGTTACTAAAGGATGAGATAGATAGACTAATAAACAGTGTTCAGGAACAGTTTAAAAAGAAATATGGTAAATTCTCATTTAATTTATTCAAAAATTTCTTACTCTTATATTCAACATATACACACAAATATATTCCTAAAAGATATATACTTGAAATGGAAGGTATCGCAAATGGATCCAATCAGCCATTTAAATGGATTTTATTAACGAATAAAATATACGATATAGGAATTCACTTTTCCAGATTCATTAATTGGAATAACTGCTCTGCTTTTATATCTAATTATAAGAACACAAATTATACAATCCTAGCGAAAACTACCGACGTACCTATAACTCTTGCCAGTATCTTATATAAAAATAGAGTATGTTTTATATATAAAACTCAATGGATAAATAAAAATTATTTAACACTCTCGTTCCCAGGATGTATATCCGGTGATTCCTTCATATTAGAAGATGGTTCATTTATAGGGTTTAATGGCGGAGGAACATTTTTTAAAAAAAGTAATATGAAAAATCTCCCGTTCTTTATATATACAAAAGAATGTATATATAAAATGGATAATATTAATAATCTAGATAAAATTTTAAAGAATACAATGCCTACAAGACCTTACATTTGCTTCGCTTCTAAAGGCTTAAAGAGAAATACTTTCTTAATTGAAACAGCTAATGGAAATAACTATAAAAGGAAATTTGAACATAACTTAATAATTACGAACCATTTCAAAAACTCCGACATGATTAAAAAAATCTATAAAAAAAATCATAAAAAAAATAAATATTATATTGGCTCTAAAATGAGATATATAAACTTGGAAAAAAATATGTCTAAATCTTTAAATTTGAAAAAATCAATCAATTTATTAGAACTGCATGAGAACACTTTTGGCATAAATAAAGGCTCTATTGCTAATAAACAGACAGCTCACGGTTTAATATATTATCCTAAAAGAAAAATATTATATATACCAAAAAAAGATAAAATAACTGTTACATATAAAAATGTTTGGGAGAAATATTATTTGGACAATTTATTCAGTTTGTAATTTCTTCTATGTCCTAATAAATAATATTGACCGTATTACTTAATGGAAAGATCTAATTTTTTACCTTTCTTCTTAATTTTGACAACAAGCTTCGTACCTTTTACACCACTATCAATTATAATATCTGATAAAGGATTTTCAATTAATTCCTGAACCTTTCTTCTTAAATTCCTAGCACCATATTCTTTACTAAATCCTTTCTTTGCAATATATTCTATTGCTTTATCTGTAATATCTATCTTTACCTTTCTTTCGTTTAGTCTTTTCTGCAGATCTTTGAGTAAAATTTTTGTAATTTTAATAGAATCCTTAGTATCTAAACCCCTAAAAATAATAACATCATCAATTCTATTAATTAACTCAGGTCTTAAAACTTTCTTTAAGTCATTAGTCAATTTCTCCCGCATCCTTTCATAAGCAGAGTCTACCTTCTCTCCTTTTTTACCACTCACATCTAAACTAAAACCGAGAATCTCATCCTGAATAATGTCCTTAGCTCCAATATTTGAAGTCATTATTATAATTGCATTTTTAAAACTTACTTTTCTCCCTTTACTATCAGTAATATGACCTTCTTCCAAAATTTGTAGTAAAATATTTAACAGATCAATATGAGCCTTCTCTACTTCATCAAATAAAACTATACTATATGGATTTTTCCTAATCTTTTCAGTCAACTGACCTCCTTCTTGAAATCCAACATATCCAGGAGGCGCTCCAATAATCTTAGCAACACTATGCTGCTCCATATATTCACTCATATCTATTTGTATCAAAGCTCTCTCAGTGCCAAAAAACTCCTGAGCTATCACCTTAGCCATCTCGGTTTTTCCAACTCCTGTAGGACCTAAAAATAAAAAGCTAGCTAAAGGTCTTCCTTTATCAGATATTCCTAATCTTGTTCTTTTCAAAGTTGCAGCAACTCTATCCAAAGCATCCTTTTGACCTACAATTCTTTTGCCTATCCTTCTCTTTATTCCCTTTAAAGCTTTTATTTCTTCAACTGTTAAAGTTGTAACTGGAATACCTGTCATTTCACTCACAATATCCTTAATATCCTCTTCTGTAACTTTAAATTTACCTCTTGAGATTAATTCCTTTCTGGTTTTACTTACTTCATTGATATTTTCCTTTACTTTACCCTCTAACTTTTTTAAATCTAAAGCCTTTTCAAACAAACGTTTTTTTAAAGCTTTATCTTTCTTCCTTTTCAATTCGACCAATTTACTACTCATTCTACTATATTTTTTATACTTATTCTCCTGTTTCAATTTCTCTGCAGCTGCAGCTTCGTCTAAAACATCTATTGCTTTATCTGGCAGAAATCTATCCGCAATATACCTATCGGACAGTTTCACTGCTGATAATATAGCGTCTTTAGTTATCTTAACACCATGGTATTCTTCTAATCTATACTTTATACCCGAAAGGATCTTAACAGCATCCTTATCTAAAATCTCTTCTATCAAAATTGGCTGAAATCTTCTTGATAAAGCAGCATCTTCTTCAAAATATTTCCTATACTCTACCAAAGTTGTTGCCCCAATAACCCTTATACCCCCATCTGTTAATCTAGGTTTTAGAATATTTGCTATATCCATTGACTGATCACGTCCTGTAGCACCAGCTCCAACAATCATATGAATCTCATCAATGAATAATACTTTATTAGGTGAAGCAGATACTTCAGAAATTAAAACCAGTAGCCTTTGCTCTACATCTCCTCTAACCTTACTTCCAGCTATTATAGAGGCTATATCAATTTGATAAATCTCTAGATTCTTTATAGACTCAGGAACCTCCCCTTTCACAATCCTCTGAACCAAACCTTCAACAACTGCTGTTTTCCCTACTCCTGACTCTCCAGTTAAAATTGGATTATTTTTTGTCTGTCTTGATAATATCCTAATTAATCGGTTTATCTCTTTTTCTCTCCCAATAATTGGCATCAATCTTCCTTCTCTAGCCAATTGATTTAAATTTCTACCGAAATAATTAACTGCATTGTCCTTATTACTTTTTTCAGCCTTTTTACCCTGTACAAATACTCCTGGAGCATAGGTAGCATAAGCAAATAACTTCTCTTTTACAGAATTATAATTTAATCCTACTTTCTCTAGATCTTCAACAAAATCTAAAGTTTTGTTTTTAAGAAAAGCCAGAAGGAAATGCTCAGTACCAACATATACATGTCCGAATTCGTGCGCTAATAAAAACGCTACTCTAACAAGCTCTTTTACATCATCAGAAACTTTTATTTCACTTGAAGATGCTTTTTTATTGGATTTAATTTTATTCTTAATACTTTCAATAGTCTTTTTAATATCAATTCCAATGGATCTTAAAAATCTAGAGGCCAAACCTTTATCTAGTGATAATAAAGAAATAAAAACATGCTCGAGTCTCACCTCTGAATCATTGTTCCTTATAGACAGATTGTAGGACTCAATTAAAATCTCTTTAGCATTTTCAGTTAATTTTCTAAGTTTTTTATCACTTTTCATAGTAATAGCTAATATTCTACCAAAAAAGTGTGTAAATATAAATAATAAATTATGAGAAAAATAAATATTTGACTTAAATATTATCCAAACTTCTTAATTCTTCAGCACTTTCTTCCTTCACCTCTTCTTTCTTATCCTTTCTAGCCCCTTTATCTCTAACTCTCTTCAAACTTAAGCCTAGATGACGTTCACTTTTGGAAATTGATATGATCTCTAAATTATATGTTTCTCCAATTTCTACAAATTTACCTGGATCAGTTACTAAACCATCCGATAGCTCAGATATATGTATTAAACCATTAACTTCATCATCGATCCTTACAAAAGCACCGTAATTAACAATTTTCTGAACTACCCCTTTTACAATCTGACCTACTTTATATTTCTTAATCATTTCATCCCATGGATCAGCCTGTAACTGTTTTATACTGTAAGCAATTCTTCTTCCATCGTCTTCTATACCAATAATTTTCACCTTAATTTTATCACCAACTTTATAAAAATCACTTGGTTTTTCAACCTTATCCCATGATATCTCCGATAAGTGAACTAATCCCTCTACCCCTTCCGCGTTAACAAATAAACCAAATGGGGCTAAACCTGTAACTTCACCCTCTAATACATCACCCACTTCACTTTGCTGTAATGTTTTATCCCTCTGTTCTATATCCATCTCAGCACTTATCAATTTCTCTGAAAGAATAACCCTATTCTTCCTTCTATTTATCTCTATAACTTTGGCTTCTAACTTTTCGTTAATTAAACCAGCCAATTTCTTCTGTAATTCTCTTGCTGCTTCTTTTTTACTATCAACTGCATTAAGTGGATAAATTCGTGAATTATCTAGCTGTGAAGTAGGTATAAAACCTCTAAAATTATCTCCGATATCCGATATCCCAACAATCACTCCACCATTATTTGCCTCTATTACCTGAACCTCTAAAGGATCACCTTCCTTGAAACATTTATCCAAAGTCTGCCATTTCCTTGCTTCTCCTGTTCTTCTAATTGATAATTCTAATTGCCCTCTCTCGTTTTCAGGATTTACAACATATACCAACATCTCATCTCCTTCTTCCAATTTCTCTCTCTTCCCATCTAGACTCAATTCTCTACCACTTATAACCCCCTCAGATCTAGCTCCAACATTCATCAATACTTCCCCTTCTTTCACTTTGATAACTTTACCTTTTACAACATCTCCCTTATCAAAAGTCCTTGGGAGCACCTCTAACCCTTCAAGATATTCATCTAATTTTTGTTTTGCTGAACTATCACTATTCATATAAATTAATTATCCTCCATTCTTTTTAATAATCCCGGCAATTACCTATCTTCCAATCCCGTTTCCAGAATAGTATTTTCGGCGCTATAGTGTTTTACTTCTCTATTCGGAATGGAAAGAGGTAGTTCCACTACGCTACAATCACCGGGTCTTAACCTATTAAGAAATATCCTAATAGACTAAAATCTAATGATTTAATTGCTCGTTTAAAACTGGATAGAAAATAAGGCGTGTCTAATTATCACCTATATCATAATTAAAGTACTTCTATAGAAATAGGTTATCAATAAAAGTAAAGTTTTCGGTTTATTAGTTCCTCTCGGCTACACTTTTTACAAAGCTTACACCTGAGGTCTATCAATGTTGTAGTCTACAACTAACCTCCCCAGTGAAGTGAGAACTAGTCTACTTCACTGAAGCAGTCCTAATCTTGGGATTGGCTTCGCGCTTAATATGCTTTCAGCGCTTATCCAAATAGCAACTTAGCTACCCAGCGATGCCTTTGGTAAGACAACTGGTACACTAGAGGTTACCTCGTCCTGATCCTCTCGTACTAAGGACCACTTCCCTCAAGACTGCAACGCCCACACCGGATAGAGACCGACCTGGCTCACGACGGTCTGAACCCAGCTCACGTGCCGCTTTAATAGGCGAACAGCCTAACCCTTGGGGGCTTCTCCGCCCCCAGGATGCGACGAGCCGACATCGAGGTGCCGAACCCTACCGTCAATATGGACTATCGGGTAGGACTAGCCTGTTATCCCCGGGGTAACTTTTATCCTGTAAGCAATAACGTTTCCACAAACAATTAAAGGACCATTATGCCCTGCTTTCGCAACTGCTCGACTTGCAAGTCTCACAGTAAAGCTCCCTTATGCCATTACACTCCACAGCTGATTTCCATCCAGCTTGAGGGAACCTTTGGGACCTTACGTTACTCTTTAGTAAGGAACCTCCCCAGTCAAACTGCCCACCTAGCACTGTCTAATTCCGCGATAAGCAGAAATTGTTAGAAGAAAAGTATTCAAAGGGAGGTATTACACTGGCGACTCCTTTCGGTCTAGCGACCGAAAATCAAAGTCTCCCTCCTATTCTCTACATTAAAAACCTTACTTCAATACTAAGCTGCAGTAAAGCTCCACGGGGTCTTTTTGTCCTGGTGCGGGTAGGCCGCATCTTCACAGCCATTTCAATTTCGCCGGGCTTTTTATCAAGACAGTGTCCAAGTCGTTACGCCTTTCGTGCGGGACGCCTATCAAGCGCCGAGGTATTTCGCTACCTTAGGACCGTTATATTTACAGCCGCCATTGACCAGGACTTGAGTCAGAAGCTTCTCCGCCATTGGCGGATAACCTCCTTCCTTAATCTTCTGGCATTGGGCAGGCGTCAGTACCTATACTTCCAGTTGCCTGTTTGCAGGTACCTGTGGTTTTGTTAACCAGTCGCTCGGACCATTTCACTGCGCCCTACGAAGCTATGCAAGCATAGCGAAGTAGGGATCCCTTCTTCCAAAGTTACGGGACTAATTTGCCTAATTCCTTGATAAAGATTCACCCGGTCACCTTAGTATTCTCTACTTGTTCACCTGTGTCGGATTGCGGTACGGTTATTATTTTTTTACATAGAGGCTTTTCTCGCAAAGAGACTAACTAGAATCACCGCCGTTCGAAAACTTTGGCTCTTCATCACATCTCGCTTTCATCCACCATTGGCAGAAACATACTTGTAGATTTACTAACAAATACTAACTTAATGCTTGAACCTCACCCTTCTGAGGATCTAATCTCACCTCTTCAGTCCCCCCATAGTTACAACAAAAAATAATAGTTGCCGAATATTAACGGCATATCCATCGCTTACGCTTTTCAGCCTCAGCTTAGGACCGACTAACCCTTGGTTGACTAACATAGCCAAGGAAACCTTGAACTATCGGTGTCTCAGTTTTTCACTGAGATCTCGCTACTCATGCCGGCATTCTTACTCTCGTACACTCCAGTATTTCTCACGAATTTACCTTCACAGTATACGTGACACTCCCCTACCCAATGAAGTGAGAACAAGTCTACTTCACTGTCGCAGTTTCGGTAATATACTTTAGCCCCGTTGAATTGTCGGCGCAAAATTTCTTGACCAGTGAGCTATTACGCACTCTTTAAAGGATAGCTGCCTCTAAGCGAACCTCCTGGCTGTCTAAGGAATTTCACTTCCTTTACCACTAAGTATATATTAGGGACCTTAACTGTCGATCTGGGCTGTTTCCCTCTCGTACAATGGAACTTAGCTCCCATCTACTAACTCTTATAATCTACCAAATAGTATTCGGAGTTTGAGAGAATGCAGTAAGTCTTACGACTCCTACGATTCAATCAGTGCTCTACCCCTATTTGTATAATTATAAGGCTAACCCTAAAGTTATTTCGGGGAGAACCAGCTATTACCGTATCCGTTTGGCTTATCACCGCTATCCACAGCTCATCTCATAGATTTTCTACCTCTAAAGAGTTCGGTCCTCCTTCTGATTTTCATCGGAATTCAACCTGGCCATGGATAGATCATACGGTTTCGGGTCTTTTAATAAGTACAATAAGTCGCTCTGTTAGAGCTCGCTTTCACTATGGCTACACCCGTTTACGGGATTAACCTGCACTTATTAAAAACTCGCCGGCTCATTCTTCAATAGGCACGCCATCATCCGCCATTGGCGGACTCTGACTGCTTATAAGCATATGGTTTCAGGTACTATTTCACTCCCCTCTCAGGGGTACTTTTCACCTTTCCCTCTCGGTACTTGTTCACTATTGGTTAGATAATGTATTTAGCCTTTTCCAGTGGTTTGGAATGATTCCCACGTAATTTCACTTTTAACGTGGTACTTAGGATTATAACTAGTATAAAATTTTTGCTTTAGTATACAGGACTATTACCTTCTACGGTAATCCTTTCCAAGATTATTCTACTAACAAAACTTTTTGTAAAATACTCATTGGGCTTACAACACCAAAAACGTTATATCCTACAAGCCCCTAACAGCAACCATTCTTGTAAGGAACAGATCTATCTCCTCCTCTACAACGCAGATTCGGAGATGTCACTCTACTATCAGGGTTTAGGCTCTTCCCTTTTCGCTCGCCACTACTTAGGGAATGTTCAGTACTTCAAATTGAAACTTCCATACTATTGAAAATTTCAATTTGAAGTACTGACCTCGTTTTCTTTTCCTTCGGCTACTAAGATGTTTCACTTCACCGAGTTCCCCCTTTATAGTTATGAATTCGCTATAAAGTGCTTATAAACACGCAAGCGTATTTATAAGCGAGTTTCCTCATTCGGGTATCTCCGGATTAAAATGCTTGTTTGCCAGCTATCCGAAGCTTATCGCAAGCTACTACGCCCTTCATCGGCATTATCTACCAAGGCATCCACCATATGCACTTTTTTACTTTACTTTTCAAAATGACATGACAAAATACGACAAACCCAAAAATCAATAAGTAAAACTTATTAATTTTAGTTTTATATTTCTATCCAGTTTTTAAAGAGCAATAAATTTTTTATTCTGTATAGTTGTTTATATTATATTATCATTATGTTCTAATATATTATTCTATATTCTTCTTGTACCCTTAATGGAGACGATGGGAATCGAACCCATGACCTTCTCGATGCAAACGAGATGTTCTAGCCAACTGAACTACGTCCCCTATCAACACCCAATTTATACGTAGCTCAATCCTAGTATCTGTATTAAATTTACAAAAGAACAACCTTTAATTTTTAAATGGGCCAGCTTGGAATCGAACCAAGGACCTCAGTCTTATCAGGACTGCGCTCTAACCGACTGAGCTACTGGCCCTTATAAAACTCAATAAATGAGTATTCCTAGGCCAAATCGGTTAGGCGTAATTTGCGTCTAACCAATTAAGATACAAACCCCTTAACTCAAATAATAATTATGAACCTAATTATATCAAATCTTCTTAATAATGAGCAAAACAGTTCCTAATTTTTAAAGTTCACAGCTCCTTTAAACAACAAAAAAGTGTTAGGAAAGCGAAAACATCATTATTCTATCCAAAACTTATACCTTTCATCATTACAATAAAAGATTTCAATATTTTACTCCCTAGAAAGGAGGTAATTCAGCCGCAGATTCCCCTACGGCTACCTTGTTATGACTTAATTACAGTCATCGATCTTACCTTCTACCGCAACTAGTGCAGCATTCGGGTACTACCGACTTCCATAACTTGACAGGCGGTGTGTACAAGACCCGAGAACGTATTCACCGTAGCATGCTGATCTACGATTACTAGCGATTCCGACTTCATGTAGGCAAATTTCAGCCTACAATCCGAACTGAGAAAAGTTTTAAGGATTAGCTCCGCTTCACAACTTGGCAACCTACTGTACTTTTCATTGTAGCGCGTGTGTCGCCCAAGACATAAGGGCTATGAGGACTAGACGTCATCCCCACCTTCCTCCCCGTTTTGGCAGGGCGGTTTCTCCAGAAATATGTAACTGAAGATAAGGGTTGCGCTCGTTAAGGGACTTAACCCAACATCTCACGACACGAGCTGACGACAGCCATG
>CAZNER010000032.1:0-21056 GCA_964572065.1 uncultured Candidatus Saccharibacteria bacterium | reverse complement strand
AAATATTAATAATAGAAAATATAAATATCAAAACTTACAAAATTTAAAGGCTTTTCTCTTTACTTATGGATACTTTGACAAACAAATAGTTAAGAAATCTAGAACAATCTATAAACATAATTCTAATGAAATAGTTATTGATAATGTAAAAAATGTTGGAATAATAATCGAATTAGAATGCAAAAAGGATAATCCACTTAAAATTGTACAAACATTACTAAATAAAAATGAGTGGGACAGAAATATTGAAGGAACTGGTTATATGTGGCTAAAAAAAGTAAAAGGATTTAAATCTCATCTCACAAATCAAAAACGCTTCTCAAAGGAACCTGATTGGAATGTATGGAAACATGAAAGATACTTTTATAATAGTATAAATAAAATACATCAAATTTCTATATTAAAATAAAGATAATATATTAATAAGATTTTATGAAAAATAATAATATAAAGGTTGCTGTATCTCAATATTCCGTTCCTCAAAACCACAAAGATGCTTTTCAAAAAGCATTTTCTATTGTAACTGAAGCAAGTAAACAAAAAGTAGATTTAATAGTCCTTCCTGAAACTGCATTAGGAATGTTAGCTGATGTAAAAAGAATATCTATCTCATATTTTGATGATGTAAAAAAGATTGCTAAAAAAAACCGGGTTTCGATAGCAACTTCATTTTATAATAAAGGTGATAATAACAAAATCTACAATGTTGGTGTTCTTGTAGATAGAAATGGCAACTTAACTTTCACATATAAAAAAATATATCTTGCTCCTCCTGAACGAGATATTGATAAAATTAGTCCAGGTAACAAATTGAAAACAGCATTAACCCCACTTGGGAAAATTGGTATGCTTATATGTAAGGACGGCTTTACTAAATATTCACATTTCCTTTATCTTAAGTATGGTAAATTACATACCGATATAATTGTTGTCCCTACATGGTCTTTAGGCACATTTAAAATTAACACAGAAGAATATATAAAAACATCTATAACTTATGGAGCCTTTTTATCACGATGCTATATACTTGTTGCTGGAAATACGAATAAAGAAACAAAATCATTTGGTCAATCAATGATAATTGATCCTATTGATGGAATAATTAAAATAGGGTCGCGTTCAAAAGAAGAACTATTAATTAAAACAATTGATATTAATAAGATTAAACTAGCACGAGAATTTGATAAAAAATGGCAGCCTAAAAAACGTGTTTTATAATTGTATTTTATTATCCATTTTCTACTTCCCTTACAACTTCATCAATCATTCTCCTAACTTTCTTAATCCTTTCTTTAACATCATTTCTATATAACTTCTCTTTATTCGTTTTAATAGGTTTACTAGCTAATTTTTCTTTCATAGCCTGTTTAGCAACAGCTAAAGCTATATCTCCAACCATATCTATATCATCCATTCTAGGTAATATTTTTTCAGGTCCAAAACCTTCCAGTCCCTCTGCTCTATCCGCAATTGCTTCTGCAGCTGCAATTGCAACTGTATCAGTTATAGTACTTGATCTAGTATCAAGAATTCCCCTAAATATCCCAGGAAATGCAGATGAATTATTAACCTGATTTGGAAAATCAGACCTGCCTGTTCCAACTATAAAAGCTCCATTTGACTTAGCATCATCTGGATTAATTTCTGGATATGGATTTGCCATTGCAATAATAATTGGTTTACACTTCATATTTTTTATAATTGAAGGGTTAATGATGCCCTCTGGCTTTGATGCTGATGCTGCAAGTAATATATCTGCATCCTTAACAGCTTTTTCCTTTGACTCCTTATCCCCTAATACATGAAACTGTTCAACCTTAGACTTTAACTTTCCTTTTTCACTATCATCAGAGATATCATCTCTGCCTTTATCAACACTTCCTTTACTATCTAACAAACGTATTTGTTCATATGAGATTCCCCATGCTTTTAATAACCTAATTATAGCCAGCATTGCAGAGCCACTTCCAATACATGTAAATTTTAAACTTTTTTTATCTTTTCCAGCTAATTTAACTGCATTAATTACTGCAGACAAAACTATCGTTGCAGTACCCTGCTGATCATCATGCCATACAGGTATTTTTAATTTAGGATCACTTCTCAGTGTATTTAATATTTTAAAACACTTATCATCTTTTGCTTCTATATCTTCTAAATTAACACCTCCAAAATTTGATTGAGTTGATTCAACAATATTTATAATCTCTTTAATATCCGGAATACAAATATCATCTCCATCTCTCCATCCTAACACCAAAGGAAATGCTTCTACCGCACCTAATGCTCTAAATAATAATGCCTTTCCTTCCATCACAGGCAGACTAGCCTGTGCTCCATAAACACCTTCTGATCTTAAACCTAAAATTCTTGTCCCATCAGAAACTATAGCCACTCTATTCGCCCTTCCGGTTTGCTCCCACACTTCATTACTATCTTTCATAATTTCTCTGCATGGTTCAGCTACACCAGGGGTATACCATAATTTCAAAGTATCCCATTCTACTGGGCAGGCTGGAAGTGTTATTACCTTTCTATATAATTTGTGAGCTTTAACTGCTCCCATTTCTACTATTGACTTCACTAAAGACTTAGTCATAATCTTTTTACTAAAATAATATCAAACTATATTACCACGATTGTTTTTTTATATTAAATTTTAATTAGCAATTTAAAATCAGCATTGTAATTTACCCATAAAAATAGTATCCTTATAGTAATATCAAAATAAATAAATATGAAATATTCTAATCTCTTAGGTAAAACAAAAAAAACATTTCCTCAGGACGAAACAAGTAAAAATGCACAACTTTTAATAAAATCCGGATATATACAAAAGGAAATGGCTGGAATATACGCTTTCTTGCCTATAGGCTTGAGAAGTTTACAAAAGGTAATAAACATAATAAGAAACGAAATGAATAAGCTTGGTGGTCAAGAAATATTATTAGGCTCTATCCAAAATCCAAAAGTCTGGAAACTAACCAACCGATGGGATGATAAAATCCTAGATGTATGGTTCAAAACTAGGTTGAAAAATAATTCAACCGTTGGTCTAGCCACTACGCATGAGGAGCCTTTGACTAATATTATGCTTAATCATATTAAATCTTATAAGGATTTACCTCTCTATGCTTACCAATTTCAAACTAAATTTAGAAATGAACTAAGAGCTAGAAGTGGCTTGCTCCGAACAAAAGAGTTCATTATGAAAGATCTATATTCTTTTAATAAGAATAATAAATCATTAGATAAATTTTATGAGAAATCAAAAGAAGCATATTTCAATGTTTTTCAAAGAGTAGGATTAAAAAAACAAACTTACCTAACTTTTGCAAGTGGAGGCTCATTTTGTAAATATAGTCATGAATTTCAAACAATCTGTAAAAACGGTGAAGATACTATTTATATAAGCAAAAAGCAAAAAATTGCAGTAAATAAAGAGGTTTATAATGATAAAACTCTTAAAGATATAAATTTAAAAAAATCAGAGTTAGAAAAAAAGACAGCAATTGAAGTAGGAAATATATTTAAACTTGGAACTCGATTCTCTAAAGCCTTGAACTTAAAGTATAAAAGTGAGGATGGCAAAGATAAATTAGTTGTTATGGGAAGCTATGGTATCGGACCTGCAAGACTTCTAGCAACAATAGTAGAAATTTATCATGATAAAAAAGGAATAAGATGGCCAATTTCAGTTTCACCATTTCAAGTACATCTCATACCAATTGGAGATAAAAATATTAGATCTAAAGCAGATAATCTTTATAATGAATTTATGAAAAATAATATTGAGATACTTTATGATGACAGATTAGATACAACTCCAGGAGAAAAATTATTTGACTCTGATTTAATCGGTATACCAATAAGAATATTAATTAGTAACAAAAGCCTAAGCCGTGATGGAGTCGAAATTAAACTGCGTACTGAAAGTACAGAAGAAATAATTGAAATCGATAAAATAGTAGATCTTATCAAACAAAAAATCGTTATTCTTCAGAAGGAAGTTAATAATATATAAGATCCATCCATATAATGGACAAAGACTATCAAAATTTGATTGATGATCTTGTTAAAATAGGTTATCTAAAAACCCCTAAAATAATTAAAGCTTTTCGTAAATTCAAAAGAAAGTATTTTGTGCCAAAATCTATGGCTATATATGCAAATAACAATCAACCTCTTCCTATAGGTTCTGGTCAAACTATTTCTCAACCTCTTACAGTTGCTTTTATGATAGAACTTCTCCAACCTGAAAAGAATAATAAAGTACTGGAGATAGGAGGCGGTTCTGGATGGCAAACTGCTATTTTATCAGATATAGTTGGAAAAAATGGTAAAATATTTGCCTTTGAAATAATTCAATCTTTAGCTGAATTTGGTAAAAAGAATCTAGCTGGATTTAATCTAAAAAATATTGTATTTAAGAATAAAGATGCATCTAAAGGATATCCTAAAGAAGCTCCCTTTGATAGAATTATATCTGGAGCTGCATTCATAGAAATTCCAGAAGAAATAAAAAAACAACTAAATAAAAATGGCATATTAGTAACACCTACCCAAGAAGATGATATCAGAAAAATAAAAAGAGTATCTGAAAATAATTTTAAAGAAACGAAATATCCAGGTTTTTCTTTTGTACCAATTACTTCTTTTTAATAATAAATTTAACAATTTACAATTAGCACTCTTGATTTTAGAGTGCTAATATATTATACTTTTATCAGATTTTATATTATCTGGAAAAATTATGCTTTGTGATAAGTGCAAACAGCGTGAAGCTACAACTCAACTAACTAGAATTGTTAATGGACAAAAAAGCACAATAAACTTATGTTCAGAATGTGTTAATAATATGCGTGGACAAGATTATGATCCTTTTGGTATGTATGGTTTTTCTGACTATGCTGCCCCTTCAGAAAGAATAAATATTAGCGACTTATTATCTGAACGAGCAACCGAAGTTATCCAAGAAGCAGCCAAAGTTGCTATAAACCACAAAACAAAAAACATTGATACAGAACATTTATTATATGGTCTTAGCCAGGGTGATGAGGTTATGGATAGAATCTTTAAAGAATTAGATATTGATAAAGAAACTTTAATATCCTATCTTGAAGAACAAATGAAAAATGGTTCATATGAGGGAAGTCAACCGGGTTTCACCCCAAGAGCAAAACGAGTACTAGAGCTTGCTTTTCAAGAATCACAGGAATTAGGACATAATTATATCGGCTCTGAACATATTTTTTTAGGTTTAATCAGAGAGTCTGAAGGATTAGCAGCTCAAACATTGCAAAAATATGGTATTACTCATACGAAAGCACGACAAGCAGTAGTTAAAATTATTGGTGAAGGAGATAAAACAGGTAAAAAAGTTACAGCTAAAAGTGGAACTCCAAATCTTGATAAATACTCAAGAGATCTAACAAAACTAGCAAAACAGGGTAAAATTGATCCAGTAATTGGACGAAGTGATGAAATTACAAGAGTAATAGAAATTCTTTCAAGAAGAAAAAAGAATAATCCAGTATTAATCGGTGAACCTGGTGTAGGAAAAACTGCAATTGCAGAAGGTCTTGCACAGAGAATTGCGACTGGAAATGTTCCAGATATTTTAAAGGATAAAAAAGTAAAAGCACTTGATATTGGAATGTTGCTTGCAGGGTCAAAATTTAGAGGTGAATTCGAGGATAGAACAAAGAAAGTCATCAAAGAAATCGAAAAGGTAGGAAGAGATATCATCATATTCATAGATGAACTTCATACTATTGTAGGATCAGGTGCTCAAGAAGGACAAATGGACCTTTCTAATATGCTAAAGCCATCACTTGCAAGAGGTGAATTACAGGTAATAGGTGCTACTACTTTATCAGAGTATAAAAAATATATTGAGAAAGATGCTGCTTTAGAAAGACGTTTCCAGCCAATTCTAACTGAAGAACCTACAGTTGACCAAACAATTGAGATATTAAAAGGAATTCGAGATAAATATGAAGCTCATCATAGGGTAAAAATTTCAAATGAAGCTTTAATTTTTGCAGCAGAACTTTCTAATAGATATATTAAAGACAGATTCTTGCCTGATAAAGCAATAGATATAGTTGATGAAGCAGCAAGTCATGTTAAACTTGAAGTAACAAGCGAACCTGAAGAACTCCGTTCAAAGAATATTGAAATAAAAAAATTAGAATCAGAACGAGAATCATTAACTAGAGCAAATAAACACAAAAAAGCTGCTGAATTAAAACAAAAAATCGAAAAGTTAAAAGAAGAAGTGAAACCCTTAGAAGAAGACTGGAGAAAGAAAAAAGGCACCGGAATACCGGAAGTTAAAAAAGAAAATATAGCAGAGATTGTATCACGGGCAACTGGAATACCTCTATCTGAACTAAAAGAAGAGGAAAAAGAAAAACTATTACACTTAGAAAAGCGTATTCACGGCAGGATTGTTGGTCAGGATGAGGCTGTCAAAGTAGTTTCTGAAGCAATTAGAAGAGCTAGAGTCGGTTTGAAAAACCCAAAAAGACCAATTGCTTCATTTATTTTTCTAGGACCAACAGGTGTCGGAAAAACAGAATTAGCAAGGGCACTTGCTGAATTAATATTTGGTGATGAAGAATCTATGATAAGACTTGATATGAGCGAATATATGGAACGTCACGCTGTCTCTAGATTAATTGGAGCTCCACCTGGTTATGTTGGATACGAGGAAGGAGGACAATTAACTGAGCAAATAAAACGACATCCGTACAGTGTAATACTTCTAGATGAAATAGAAAAAGCACATCCAGATGTTTTTAATACACTTCTTCAGATATTAGAAGACGGCAGATTAACTGATGGGAAAGGAAAAACAATTGATTTTAAAAATACAATCATAATAGCAACAAGCAATATAGGAGCAGATATGATACTTGAGCATCTAAATAAACAAAAATCAGGTAAAAAAGAAAGTGTCATTAAATTTAAAGAAGAAAATAAAAAATCAAAAAGCTGGAATGATTTAAAAAAATCACTTAAGGATAAACTCAAGAAGACATTCAAGCCTGAATTCTTAAACCGAGTTGATGATATAATAGTATTTCATGCACTAACAAAAAAACAAATATTAAGAATCGTTGAATTAGAACTTTCTAAAACTTCACAACTTTTAAAAGGACAAGGTCTAAATTTAAAAATTACACAAAAAGCCAGGGAAAAACTTGCTGACTTAGGATATGATCCGCAGTTTGGTGCAAGACCAATTAAAAGAATAGTACAGAAAGAGATTGAAAATAAGCTGGCTGACAAAATGCTTTCAGGTGAGTTTGAATGCGGAGATAATGTAAAGGTAGATGTGAACAAAAATTCGTTTGTGTTTTCAAAATAAAATATTTTATATAAGAACAAATAATATTGCTACTCCTTAAGAAAGAGAACAGCAACCACCAAAAACATATAGTCCTAAAGATCTCCAATTAATATTTACTGTGATTGGAAATCTTACCAAACCAATAACTAATGATCATGGGGATCTTTTACCAGAAATTGCATCTCTTCTTGGATTTGAAGAAGAAAAAATTATAACACCAGAAGAATTACCACCTGATCTATATAACCCAGATGGATCAATTAATACGATATATTTAAATCCTAATGGAAGTATAAATATAGAAGAATTAAGAAGAAATCTTGTTCAAACAAGTGAATAATTTTTTAATAATTTACCTCAGGTCTTCTCCCATATCTATATAAATTTCTCCATCTTTCAGGGTCAAATCTTAATCTCTCTAATTTACCTTCTCCTGCACAACTAAAAATATCTTCTGGATTCCAACTTCGAGGTCCTTCTACAATAGATATATTAACACCTGACCTACCTTCTACAACATCATGAATATAATATCTTTCAACTTTTCTAGAAAATTCCCCCTCCCCTCTCTTAATTATTCCTATATGATTTATTTCTGTCACTCCATATATTCTCCCTGATTCAATTAATGTTTCCTGTAAACCAGAAGCTGTACCTCCCCTTGCTATTTTTACTGCAAATTTTGTCATTGTCGAGATAAAACTTTTTGCCCACTCACCTTCTCCATGTTTTGGATGATAAATAGATTCATGAATTCCTCGAATACGCCCATTTTCAACTTTCAATAACCACAAAGGAGCGGTTTGTTCTCTATAATACCTTTCAATTCTCATACCTTGCTTCTTAGTTATAGCTAAAACATAACTGCCACCTGGTAGCCTTCCTTCATAATTCTGTACAAGTAAAGCTAATAATGCTAAATCCTCCTTCCTTCCGATTAATCTCTCACCTTCTCTATATATATCTAAATCCAAATAACTTTGATCGTTCCTCAATAAAGCTTCTACATCTCCTCTTTTTACCGAAGGTGGCACAGTAAGATTTAATTCATTAACTACTTCTCTTCCCAAGAAATTAATTTCTAATAGTAAATCTCTATCTTCTTGTAAAACATCATGACTTTCCACTAATTCTCTTAACTTCTTCAAGTACTCTTCTAATTTTTCTCCGTACATTTGTCTCCACATAATTCCTTCAATATTCATCCACTTAAAGTTTATAGACAATTCATGAGATAATGTATTTTCTCCTGCTAATGCATTAGACACCTCTACTACTATTTCCTCTCCTAATCTTCTAATCCTCCATAAAGGAGTATCCAAATCACGTCCTGCTCCCATATTCCAGGGTCTTATACATAGACAGTAATCCTCACCTCTTTTTACTCTCAAATAAGCTTTCATAAATAATAAAAAGTGTTTATGTATATATAGCTCTATTTTTTCCTTTTTACGTTCACCTGGTATTGTATCCGCTTTACCTCTAGATACTGGTTGTGATTCAGGAGGAGTATTAGGTTTACGATAAAAAGGACTTTTTCCCATTCCTCCTGCACAAAAGACCTCCCTGAGAACTTCATCAAAATATGATGAACCACCAAATCCCCAACTAAATGTATTCCAACCTGTATATCCTGTCCCTGATCCACGATATTGACCTTCAACCTCTAATCCTAATCTATCATACTCAGCCCTTTTCTCAGGATCACTTAAGACTCCATATGCTTCATTTATTTCCCTCATTTGCTCTTCTGCTCGTTCTTCACCAGGATTAACATCCGGATGAAACTGCCGTGTAAGCCCTCTGTAAGCTCTTTTAATATCTTTCTCATCAGCATCTCTATCAACACCTAAAATATTATAATAATCTTTATATTGAGCCATAATATTTCAATTTAACTATAAATAAAGAATATACTATTTAAATTTTGATGAAAAGACTAAAATTCAAAACCTTGTATTATATACTCCTTTATTATTATAATATAATCAATAATAATGGCGAAAATAATTCAAATCACAACTTTTTTTCATCCGGTTCACGGCGGAGTAGAACAGCAGGTTTTAGATTTATCTAATGAACTAATAAAAAATGGTCACAAGGTTTCCGTTTATTGTTCTGACTCTACTAGATTGAAAAAAAGAATCCAACAGAAAAAAGATAAATTAGGTAAAATAAAGATTAGAAGATTCAAAACATGGTTTAGCTTCAGTCAATTTTATAAAATATATCCCGGATTATTCTTTAACCTCTTAAAAACTAACTTTGATGTACTACATGTACATGGATTTAGGAAATTTGAAGTCTATGCTTCCTTAATTGCAGCAAAGCTTAAAAGAAAAAGAATAGTTGTAACAACACACAATCCATTTGTTACGAAATCAAGAAGTAGGATTCTTCAGTTTTTTGTAAAACTGCATGATTTAACTTTTGGAAAAATATTTTCTGGCTTCATTGATAAGGTAATATGCCTGACACCTTCTGAAATCCCTTACTTAAAAAAGTTTAATATTAAAAAAGATAGAATAATTGTTATCCCAAACGGAATAACCAAATCTGCTTTTATAAAAGGTAATAAACAAGCATTCATTAAAAATTTTAAAATTCCAATAGATAAATACAAATATACTGTCCTTTTTCTAGGTAGATTGAATAGTGTTAAGGGTCTAGAAAACTTAGAAATAGCAGTAAAACAATTATCAAATACACTTTTCATATTTGCAGGACCAGATGATAATGCCTCAGCAAAATATAAAAAACTATATAAATCTTCTGTAAATGTAATATTTACAGGCCCTATAAAACATGAAAACACAATAAATGCATATGCAACAGCAGATTTATTTCTATATCCCAGTAAACATGAAGCTTTTGGTGTAGTGCTTCTTGAATCAATGGCTCAAGGTGTCCCTGTTATAACAACTAATGTAGGAGGTCCATCAGATATTGTCAAAGAAAATTTTGGAATTCTTTTAGATCCCCAAGATCAATGGGGATGGATGATTAATATAAATAATTTATTGAAAAATTCTAGGATTCGAAAACAAAAAGGAATAAATGCAAAAAAAGAAGCTAAAAAATATTTGTGGAAAAATCTAATTTATAGAATATTCGAAGCTTATAAAATATAATTTTTCTTAATAATATTGTCATATAACTTCCCAGATCGAAGTAATATTTTATGTTATAATTCAAAAATATTTATTAATTAAATAATGACTAAAATATTAGGTATAGAAACAACATGTGATGAAACATCTACTGCAGTAGTTCAAGATAAAAGAATTGTTCTTTCAAATATTGTTGCTTCACAAGCAAAATTACATAGTAAATATGGAGGTGTCGTACCAGAAGTTGCGTCTAGAAAACATCTAGAACTCCTTCCAGTTGTAACAAAAGAAGCATTTAAAAAATCTAATACCAAAATAAATGAACTGAAAGCAATAGCTGTATCCAAAGAACCCGGTCTTCCTCCTGCATTAACTGTTGGATACGGATTCGCATCAGGTTTAGCACTTTCCAATAATTTGCCTCTAATAGAAGTCAACCACTTAGAAGCCCATATAAGTGGTATTTGGCTCGCAAAAAACAAAAAAGAATTAAAAAAAATAAAATATCCCTACTTATGTCTTCTGGTTTCTGGAGGTCATACTGAAATACGCTTAGTAACTAACTCTTCACAAACTAAAATAATAGGTAAAACAAGAGATGATGCTGCAGGTGAAGCCTTTGATAAAATAGCTAGACTACTTGACCTAGGATATCCAGGAGGACCTGTAATTAATAAAATCTCAAGATTAGGAAATGAATCAACATATGACTTTCCTAGACCTATGATAAAAAGTAACAATTATGACTTTAGCTTTTCAGGTCTAAAAACAGCAGTAAAGAAAAAAGTTTCTACTATTCAAAAAGAATGCAATAGATACTCTGAACAAAAAGATTTATATAGCGAGCTTTGCAATAATTGGAAATCAGATATTGCAGCATCATTCCAAGAAGCAGTTGTAGACGTTTTAATATCAAAAACAGTAAATGCTGCAAAACAGCTCAAAGTAAATATAATCACTATGGCAGGAGGAGTCAGTGCCAATTCACGTCTTCGCGATAAATTAGGTAGAATAGCATATAAAGAAAATTTTGATATTTATTATCCTGATCTTGAATACTGTGTTGATAATGCAGCAATGGTAGCTTCTAGAGGTTTTGAGATGATTTGATATTATACTAGCTAACTATTATCTAATGCTGTAAAAATATTTTCACCTTCATATAAACCACCTGATTGCATTGAAGGAATCCCTATTCCCCAATACATATTATCTTCTTGATTTGAAGGTGACGTCGTTGGTTTTGGTATAGTAATATCTATAGTTGCAGGAGTAGTTGATAAATCACTCCCACTCCCATAACTAAATGTACTTAAAGAATATTCTTGGTTAGTAACACCTAAAACATCCCCAGAGCATGTTGGAAAATCAGTACACATACTACTCCCATTCCCCGAAACCTCTAAATCAATGATTGCATTACCAGTATTTGTTACAACTGTAGTTTGATTACTACTTCCAGTATCCTCTCCCTGCTGTAAGTTGCCGTAATCAATTGAAGAAGAAACACTAAGTGCTATCAAAGTATTTATCTCTATGGTATCCGTATCTGCAGTCCCCTCACCATCACTATCTGATGGCATAACTCGGCAAGTCCAGTCATCTGTTTCATATATAGATCCACTATCTGTTGGATCTGCATGAAAATATACATCAAATGTACATGTATAATCTTCGGTATCACCACCTCCATTTGAAGGGACACACTCTGTATCACCGCTAAGAGTATAGTGATTATTATTATCATCAGAAGCTGAATGCCCTACACTAGTCCTATATAATTTAGCCTCAACAGAAAGTATATCAACATAACCATCTGTATCTGTTACTGTTGCAGCACATACAACCTCAGTTGTTGTATTTTCAGTAAGATCAATATCAGATGCTCCGCTATCAATTGAAACACTTGAAGCAACTGGAGGGCTATTCGAACCAGCTAAATACACTGTTCCATTATCTCCATTATCATTTCCACCTGTTCCACCGGGTGTAGCTACAGCGCTACTCAAAGTATTTCCAGCCCAATTATTTGTAGTATATATTATAGCAATTCTTCCACCACCTCCTCCACCTGATTGACTTCCTCCAGTTCCTCCTCCAGCCTCAATTGTCCCTGTACCATCTATAGTTCCTGTAGTTATATAAATTGAGCCTCCACTTCCTCCACCGTCTTTTCTATCACTATAATCTCCCCCAATCGAAGAAATAGAACCATCCACATCCGTAGTACCAGTTACACTCAAAATAATAGCACCACCTCCTGATCCTCCTGCACTCCATCCTTCTCCTCCTCCACTTCCTATATTATTTGGCGCTGTTTCAGAACCGTATGTTATTCCTCCGCTTGCCCCGCCTCCATCTCCTCCAACTCCTCCATAACCACCTCCCCCTGAGCCACTATAATTTCCGCCTCCAGCACCTATCCCTTGCTCAGATATATAACCTTTTTCGTCTACATTTATCTCTCCTGTTCCGCTAACTGTAAGATTCCCACTTACAGTTACATCAATTTTATATGTCTCACTCGTCTCATTATTTGAATGCGTCACAGTACCATTAATTGACATTGATGAAAATGTCCTCGTTGTGTTTGCAAAAAGTATCGCTGTTGATGGTACTGTTATACTTCCTCCACCACTTACTATACTGAATGTCCCTCCACTATCAGTTATTATTCCTTCATTACTCCATGTTAATGTACTGTATGTCGCATTACATGTCCCTGTTATCTCCAGATCCCCATAATTCGATACAGTTATCTCATCATATGTCAATCCTGATCCTAATGGTGTTCTCCCATAATATATATCTGTTGTCCCATTTTCATCATTATTATCTATTAGTAAGTCACCATAACTCTCACCTGTATCTTTTGTATATATTGTCCCTGCTCCTCCAAATCTATCAGTCATCCCTGTTCCTCCATAAGCAGTCAATGTTAAACTTGAGCTATCTGTTGTATAAATCATGGCAATTCTTCCTCCTCCACCTCCTCCTGATTTATCTCCTCCTTGACCTCCATCTGCTGTTATTGTACCAGACCCACTTAACGTACCTGTTGTTATATAAATAGAACCCCCACTTCCTCCTCCATCTTTATGAACTTCACCGTAATCTCCACCATCAGAAGAAATTGTACCTCCTATATTTGTAGTACCTGTTACATTTAATTTTATAGCACCTCCTCCTGAACCACCTGCAGTCCATCCTTTTCCTCCTCCACTTCCCAAATCTTCCGGCGCTGTTACACTCCCATACGTTACCCCTCCAGATACTGCTGATGATCCACCTTCTCCACCATAACCAGCACCTCCTGAACCACTACTGCTTCCACTCCCCGCACCTGTACCTTCTTCATATATATATCCTCTTTCGTCTACATTTATCTCTCCTGTTCCGCTAACTGTAAGATTCCCACTTACAGTTACATCAATTTTATATGTCTCACTCGTCTCATTATTTGAATGCGTCACAGTACCATTAATTGACATTGATGAAAATGTCCTCGTTGTGTTTGCAAAAAGTATCGCTGTTGATGGTACTGTTATACTTCCTCCACCACTTACTATACTGAATGTCCCTCCACTATCAGTTATTATTCCTTCATTATTCCACGTTAATGAACTATATGTCTCATTACTAGTCGCTGTTATTTCTAAATTTCCATAATTCGATATAGTAATATCATCATAAGTTACCCCTGATCCCAAAGGCGTCCTTCCATAATAAAAATCTGTTGACCAGTTCAAATCATTATTATCCACAATTAAGTCACCATATGTATCATCCGTATCTTTTTTATAAATAGTTCCTGCCCCTCCAAATCTATACGTTTTTCCAATCTTACCATAAGCTGTTACTGTTAAACTTGAGCTATCCGTTTTATAAACTAAAGATACTCTTCCTCCCCCTCCTCCTGCTGATTCATATTTTGTACTACCTAAACCTCCATTAGAAGTTACACTTCCGGTTCCATCTAAAACATTTGTAATAATATAAATAGAACCTCCACTTCCTCCGCCATCTCTATCATAAGCAGCATCACCCCCATTAGATGTGATACTACCATCAATATCAATTGTCCCTGAAGATATATTTAATTTTACAGCACCTCCTCCCGCACCACCAGCTGTCCATCCTTTTCCACCACCACTCCCCAGATCTTCTGGTGCTGTTATACTTCCATAAGTCACTCCTCCAGAACCAACTCCCTCTCCACCTTCTCCCCCATACCCAGCTCCTCCTGAACCACTACTGCTGTTTCCTCCCTGCCCTGTACCTTCTGAAGAAGCATAACCCTTTTCATCTACATTGATAGTACCCACTATATCTGCATCACCAGATTGAATATCAATATATATAGTTCCTCCAACCGTAGAGGTACCAGCTGTATGTGTAATATCAGCACCTGAATTAATAGTCAAATCACCATCATCAATTATTAAAGCTCCATCTGTTATTGCATCATAATCAAAGTTTAATGTAGGTGAATTCGAACCACCTAAAGTCAAAGAGTTAATAGTTGTGCTTCCATTAATATTAACAGTAACACTTAAATCGATTGTTACATCATCATCCGCACCCGGCTGTGAATCACTATTCCAATTATCACCATCCTCCCATGTTGATCCGTCTCCATCACCATTCCAGCTCACTGCTGCAGCCTCAGACTTTTCTACAGCAGGAGATAAAAACATAAATGGTATAAAAAATATAATTAAAACTAGTATTGCTATATATTTATAAGAAATTTTAAATTTCATTTTTCTCTTTTTTTATATTTCTTATTAACTTCATCTCTCTCTTTTATTTCTTTTATAATGAAAACTATTACCCCAACTAATAGAATACAGACTATTATTACACCACTACTTATTAAAATTTTACTTAATAACTTATTACTACCTCTATCTGTTATTTCGGTGCCGTCACCAGAATATATTTCTCTATCACTATCTTCCGCAATACTTCCATCCCCTTTAATAACTTTAAAAGCTACTCTATCTTCATAAATACAGCTATCATTATAAGCAAAAACATCTGCGAAATACTCCCCGATATCCAGATCTACGTTATCATATTCAACATCAATATCATCAAGTGTAAAAGGAGCAACAGGATCTATTTCATCTTTTTCTATACTAACTATTTTATTCTCATCTAAATCTAAAATATCAACCTTAACTTTAGATAATGAAGAACTAACATTTCCTTTATTAAGAATTCTTAACATTACAATCATAGTCTGTCCTTCCGCAAAATCTTCAATATTCACCATTTTTACTTCAAGGTCGACAACCTCCACATTTGTAACCTTCATATCAATATCCATTCTTACTGCAGGTACTAAAGTAACTTGTCCATCACTCTCTTCTCTAACTAATTTAATTCTTAAATAACCATTATAACTTCCTAAGTCAGCATATTCTGGGACATCTACTTTTATCTTCGCTGTAACTCTTTGTTCATTCTTTGGTAACTCTATTTCCGATCCAGGATCAAATGATATCCAATTCTCAACACTACATTCTTCAATTTCAATTACAGCTTTTGCATCTGTATCTGGATTAGCCCTTGAAATAATAATTTCCTGTTCATAATACGACCCCGGCATTAGAGAATCATTACTAAATGAAGAAGGGGAAACCCCAATACTTATTTCAGATGCTTCAATATAAGATCTCAAATTAAACCAAGAAAAAATTATAAAGATAATTAAAACTGTTTTTAGGATCCAAATTTTTTTATTAATTAAATCATTCATAAACGATAAAAAGCTAATTCAACTAAAACAACCCAATTTGAATGTAATATAAAAACTAGTTTTATGAACCACCTGGTCCCCAATCACCGACATCACCTTTAACAGCTGTAACTGTATCTTCTCCCTCAAATAAACCTGAACAAATTGTTGAAGGTATTTCTATTCCCCAGTATATATTCTGGGTTCCATCAATTTTACCCCCATTATAATAAGTTTTGACACAATTTAATTGATACTCTGTTGGTGTAGAGGTTAAATCAGTACCAGCACCATAAGTAAATGTTGTAAAACTATGTTCCTGATTTCCAACTGGTATATCATAAGCACATCCTCCTTGAGTCATAGCTGTTCCTGATAAATCAGTATCAAGTGGCACATTCCCACTAGCTGTTACTACAGTAGTCTGATTGGAGGATCCAGAATCAGTTCCTGCTGACATATTTCCATATCCTATTGATGAAGTTACAGTCAAAGCTAGACAATCATTTAGCTCAACCCCGCTTCCTACTTCTGTATCATCAGTTGATGCACTATCATCAGTCGCTTTTATAGTACTTAGCCAAGTTTGATCATACCATGGAGAATCTGAGCTTCCTGCTCCAGCAGTAGTATCAGCATGGAACTGAACTGCTACTGTACATGTATAATCAGCTGAAGCATCACTATCACTATCACAAGTATTACCAGAACCTACAACATTACATGATACAACTGCATAACATGAATCATCATCATCTTCAGAATTATCATCGCAACTCGCAAACGTTACTGCTGATCTATATAAACTTGTTGTGACAGTATCTAAATCCTGACACGAATTATTATCTGTGACTGTTCCAGTTATAACTACATTTGTAGTTGTTGATTCAGTTAATGAAATATTTGACCCACTATTTAAGGTAACCCCAGAAACACTAGGAGATACATTGTTTACAGTATATGAATCTGTAATGTAATTACTTGCTGATGCAAATTCGTGACTATCGAAAATATATGCATATAAATTATGACTACCATCTTGTTCTACCGCATCTAAAGAAAAATTACATGATGGATCAGATGCTGAATCAGAAGATACGCATAATTGAGTACCACTACAACCTGAGTATGTCGCACCATTAGTATCAGCACATACAACTAATTTAACCTGATCCGCTGAACCACTAGTATCAGAATCTGATGCTGTTGAGGATACAGTTATAGTTCCACCGGGATCAGCCGAATTACCACTTGCAGATGAGAATGATGGAGCATGATTTACCTCAAAAGGAGATCCGCTATCTCCAGTTCCTTGATCAGCTGAGGAACATGAACCTCCAGTTACATCATCGCAAGCAAAAGCATACCATGCATTAGACTCTGAATCTCCTGCCTGAGTAGTATAATCACATGTATTTTGATTTCCACTAGCGACTGAAGATCCTGATCTACACCATCTATTACCACTTCCTCCATTACATTCTGGTGTAGACCCAGTATAAACGGGAGTACTCCCATTGTTACAAACTAATAATACCCAGTCATCTGAGTTTGGATCAGTAGCTGTTGCTTGAAAAGTTACATTACTTCCTACATTAGTCGGATTTGTTGAAGTAGAAGCTACGCTCTCTGCTGGATCAACAGTAAATGATGGACCTTCATTATCTATAGTAACAGAAGTAGAAGAAGGGTCTGCTTGTGCTTCTTGACTAAATATTTTAAAGGATATATAGCTTAGAGATATAATTAATACCATTAATAAAGGTATTCTTATAATATTTTTTCTCAAACATTTACGTAGATACATAAAGGCAGTAAACCCTTAAATTTAGTTACAAAAATATTAATTCACAATCATATATTTGTCAAGAAAAAATGCCTTTTTATAAGTAATTCTTCTATCTCAAATCTTGTCTGAAAAATATTTACACTGTATAATCTAATGAAAGTTTTTGTTCATTACAAAAATAAGGTCCCATCGTCTAACGGTTAAGACACTGTGTTTTTCCCGCAAATATCCATAAGCCTTAGGCGAATGGATACAGTTGCGAGGATCCCGCAGATCTTGGCGCTATCGTCTAACGGTTAGGACACCGGGTTTTCAACCCGGCAATCCGGGTTCGATTCCCGGTAGCGTCACCATAAACCATATCGCCAAAGGCAATTGGTTCATGTTGATCATAATTAATTAACTACGTAGGAAGGTCATAAAGGGAAATAAATACTTCTAATGATTTTACATTAGAAATTCTAAAAACAACACCATCTTGCTTTGTGCAAATCAATTTATTAAAATATATATCAAATGTTATTTATTGAGATAAGCTAACATAAGCGGAGAACAAGTCTCAGATCAGTTAAATTCACTTAGCCGTTTTATAAAAATAGCCGTTACTGTATTCGCTCCAGATGAAAGGAGAATACATGATAGATCACTTTTACATCAGGCAATAGGAAATAAAAATATCTTAACCGCCCAAGAACTACAAAGATGTTTGGAAGATACATATGGAATTCTTTCACATCACTCTATAATGACTTCTTTAAAATATAAACAAACAGCTGCATTGCAATTGGTAGCTTTGTATGATCATCTAAACACCGACCCCAAGCATAGAGATGTTGATTTAAAGCTTCAAGTTATTCATGAGACAGCAGAATTAATCTTAGAAAAAGCTACACAGCAAGGAGATTCGTGCCTAGGTGATTGTATAATTTTACATCAATTAATTACTGAAATGACAAAACCAAATTCGTGATGTGTAGAACAGCTTAATTTTCAGTTCAATTTAGTTACTTTACCTTTCATTAAACTCAATAATCTCAACTACCCCATTATTACTATTATAGCTGGTAATATGCATTTCATCAGAATAGACCTTGCCAATCATATATCCCAAAGATGTTTGTCCACTTAATACAAAGTAATGAATACTATTTGAAACTGAATGCTGATATGAATGATAATGACCGCTGATAACAAAATCCACCCCATAGTCGATTAACTGCTGCGATATGGTACTTGCAAAAGTTGGATGGTGAAACATAACCCCCGTTATTCTAGACTGTGAAGCACTACTCTGAAGATCATTTGCTAGCCAATTCAACTGCGTTTGACTTCCTGATGCAAAAGCACTATCTAGTATGACCATATGTAGATTTCCATAATTTACTGAATACCATCTTTCATTATTAGGAAAAACAAAATTATCCAGGAATAACTGCGAAGGAGTAGAGAGATCGCCCACTTTTCTATCATTATTCCCAAGTGCAGCATAAAAAGTTCTTGTAGCCCTCAATGTTACTGTAACATTATTAAATCTATCTAAACTATCTTGTGTTCCATCTTCCATTAAATCTCCCGCATGAAAAACTGGATTGGCTCCTGTACTTAATATATAATTCACAACCTTTTGATGTCTTACATCATCTTCATCAGAATCAGATTGATTATCTGAATAAAAAGCAACGACAGCACTTGGGTACTCTGGTTCAGGTTCAGGTTCAGGTTCTGGTTCTGGTTCTGGTTCCGGATTTGGTTCCGGATTTGGTGTTTGAGTTTGGTCAGACACTGAATCTGTTTCTGACCCTTGATTCTGACCTTCTCCTGTATCACTTGACTCTCCTGAATCTTCAGAAGAGTCTTCCTCTGTTTCTCCCTCATCTTCTGGCTCTTCTTCCCCATTAGAATCTGTATCTAAATCTTCTCCATTCCTATAATCTTCATATTCAGATATTTGATTTACAGCTTCTTTATTTTTCCTGTCCTTATTTATAATAAAAATAAAAACTAATAAGCCGATAATAAGTATAGAAACTATTGAAGAAATAACTACCAGTAACTTATCTTTCTTTAATCGTTTTTTAATTTTATTTTTTAATAGTCTTAATTTCATTTCTCATTAATTAGTATTCTCTGAGATACCATTAATAATAATATTCAGCATACTGTAGAAATCATTTTCATCTAAAGAATCCTTCTCAATACAACTATTTACTATACTTATCAAATCCTCATCTTCTGTTGCACTGGTTAATTCAATCATCTCTCCTTTTTGCTCTTCTGTTGGCTCATCGTCTATAGTAGATGCGAGAATAAAAAAATATTCCAAAACATCATTATAAGTTTTTACTTTTTCTGCTTTTGCCTTTAATTCACCATTTTCTTCTTCCAAATCTTCAATTTTAACCTCGTTCAATTCATTTTCCGATTTTTTCTCAAAATATTGATAAGCAAAGTATCCAAATCCTGCTGCAAAAATAAATGTAAAAAGAACTAAGACTATTAACAAAACCGGGGATAGAATCTTTTTTATATTCAAATTAATCTATTAATAAATTAGATAATTAATAAATTATTCCACTCATGATATTTAGTGTCAAATATCTATAGATTTAAAACAATCATTAACAATTATCTAAAATTTAATGATATATCCTATTTAATTTTATCCTTTTTATAGTATCTCTAAAATTAAATATATCTGAAGTATCGATTCCTTCCTCTAACATTATTTTCTCCAACTCATTTACATTTATTTTTAAATAATCACCTCTATTCGGGTATTTATTTACTAATCGTAATAAAACATTTCCCATTTCTTCTATTCCTCTATAAAAATAAGCTCTTAAAAAACTTATTTCTGGATTTGATTCATATGGAACAAGCTTGTTCTTTTGAATATTCAACCACCAAAGAACATTTACTTTCTTTTCATTTTTTAATAACCTAGAAAAATAAAGCCATCTCCGTTTAGCCTCCTTAAATGTAATTTGGCTCACATTTTCTAACTTTGTCCCTACAGTAGCAAAGAGAGGTCCAGAAGATATAATAATTTTTTTCAAT
>CAZNER010000031.1:0-21657 GCA_964572065.1 uncultured Candidatus Saccharibacteria bacterium | reverse complement strand
ATCTAGAAGTCTTTTTTGTTTTATAATATAGATATGAGTTTTCCTACAGGATGGACATCATCACAACTTAAAATAGACAATAGCAAAGTATCAGGAACATCTGATTTAACTGACTTTCCGGTACTTATAAATGACGTAGCACTTGGAACAACAGGTGTTGGTACTGCTATTTGGTCAAACTCTCAAGGGCAAGAAATAAACACTAACAGGTTTTTAAACGATGCTAATTTACAAGGTTACTGGAGATTAAACGGTAATGCCAATGATACAAGTAGTAATGGTTATAATTTAACAAATAATAATTCTGTTACCTACACAACTGGAAAATTTTCAGATGCTGGAAGTTTTAACGGTACTGATCAATATTTGTCTATATTAGATGCTTCAGCTCCTAATTTAGAAATAACTCAAGATCAAACATGGTCTTGCTGGATTTACCCAGATGTAATGCCACAAAACGGTAAAAGAATAATGGGTAAAAGATTAAATGGTAAAAAATCTATTTTATTTAGTTCTGCTGCGCCTAGATATGAATTAGCGGGGTTGTCTACTAACGAAAATGTAACTTCTACAATATCATTAACAGCAGGTAATTGGTATCACATAGTAGGTGTTTATGATTCTACTAATACTAAATTAAAAATATTTGTTAATGGTATTAAAACAGAAGTAACTGCAAGTGGTAGCGCTACGGATACTAACGATATTTTTTCTATAGGAGCAGAAGGATCTAATGGTCAATATTTTGATGGATTAATTGATGATGTTGCTATATTTAATAGAGCTTTAACTGACGCAGAAATACAAGAAATATATCAAGGTGGTGCTGACATTAGAATTACAACAGACAGTGCAGGAACTAATTTAGTTGATCACGAAATAGTTACGTGGGATTCAACTAACGAAAAAGGTGAAATATGGGCAAAACTAGGTACAGTACAAGCAACAGCAGATACAAGCTTTTATATATGGTATGACAATGGTACTGCTATAACTACAACTAATGGCACAGGTGTTTGGTCTAATGGGTTTCAAGCAGTTTATCATCTAAATAATGGAGGTGCTGCTGCACTAGATTCAACTTCTAATAACTATACTTTAACATCTGGAACTAGCGTACCTACACAAGCAGATGGGCAAGTAGGAAGTGCTGTTGATTTTAATGGTTCTACACAATATATGTCCATTGCAGACGGTTCTGCTCCTAATTTAGAAATATCATCAGATCAAGCATGGAGTGCTTGGGTTTATCTAGATACTCTTCCAAGCACCTACGGATATAGAGTAATGCATAAAGCTAAACTCTCTAATGCAGCTAACAGGCATGAGATGTATATAGATCACACTAATTCCGGAAAAGTTATATATTGGTTAGGAGGTTTGTCAACTAACGTAAATGTAATAAGTACAGGTTCAGTTTCTGCATCCACTTGGACACATATTGCAGGTGTTTACGATTCTGCTAATAGTAAATTAAAAGTATTTATTAACGGTGTAAAAACAGAAGTTACTGCAAGTGGTACGGTTGGAGATAGTAACGCAGACTTAATCATGGCTGCTTCAAGATTTGGAAGTGGTGATAGTATAGCTCAGTGGTTTGACGGTAAAATAGATCAGGCATTTATAACTAATGATGCAAAAACAGATGAATGGATTGCTACTTATTACAACAATACACATGACCCTGCTACATTTATTTTAACTGCAATAGACTACACAAGGGCAATATCCGATAACTTATCTATAACAGATGTAATATACAGAGAAGCAGATTTTAACAGAGAAAACACAGATAACTTAGCTATAGCAGATACAGTTATTAGAACATTTGATCAATCAATTACAATACAAGATAACATTGTAATAATAACAGACCAAGTTGTAACAACTGCAGTAAATATTATAACAATTGCACAAGATATAGTAGGAATAGATGACACTATTTTTAGACAAGTAGATTACTCAAGAAATCCACAAGACACGATTACATTAGATGATATTACAGATAGAAGCATTACATATAACAGAATATTAGATAATAGTGTTGGAATAACTGATACAATATTTTTTAGTAAATTTATTTATGCATCAGTTTTAGATAACATAAGCATTGCTGATAGTGTTAATATTAAGTCAGTAACAAGTGATGTAGAGAATCCAATTATTAAGTTTATGCAGATTGATGAGATTAAACCAACAATCTATAATATAACAAATGGCTAGAATAATAAGAATTAAAAACAATCTAGATAGTCAAGCTCAAAGCTCTTATCTAGCAACTTCACAATCATCAGGTGGTACATCTTTATATGTAAAAAATATAAATGATTTCACAGATAATTATGCAGTACAAATAGGAGCAACAGGAGAAGAAACAGCAGAAATACAAATAATTAGCGGTAATCCATCAGGAACTACTGTTAATTTACTTGGAACTTTAAAATTTGACCACAGCGTAGATACTCCAGTATATGCAATAAAACATAATCAAATAAAAATATACAGAAACACATCAGGAACTACTACTCCAGCAACAGAAATTGATACAGTAAACATTACTCCGGATAGTGAATTTACTCAATATACAGATGTTAATGGTAACTCAGACTATTGGTATAGAGTATCTTATTATAATCAATATTTATCACAAGAATCAGAGCTATCTGCATGGATACAAGGCTCAGGATTTACATTTACATCAAGAGCAAAACTAAGACAAAGAATACAATCAAAACTTTATGATGCAGGATATATAAAAGATGACGATACAATAAATGACTGGATAAATGAATGGTTAGAAACTATGAACAATGCAGCAGTTTCATTAAGAGAAGATTTTAGTTTAGGTTCAACAACAATAAGTCATGGTACAGATGGGCTTGGTACTATAACTAACAGCGATTTTATAGATGTAAGAAGAGTTTGGTTCACAACAGATGGAGAGTCTTATTACGAAGGTAATAGAATAGAATCAAATGAGTATATGCCTAGCGATGTATTTGTTAATACTGATCCTAAGTTTTATTATCACAGAGATAATGTAATTGCTAAATTACCAACAGGTAATGCAGGTTCAGCAAGTGTCTTATACTATGCTATGCCTTATATTTTAGATAATGATGATGACGAGTTACCACTTGTTATGAAACCTTACAGCAATTCATTTGTTAATTATGGTTTAGGACAAGCATACATGTTAGATCAAAAAACAGAACTTGCAGTTAATTTCTTAACTCTTGCTAATAATGACTTAGAAAGATTTAAATTGAACATAACTCCAAGAGGTAAGACTGGGCCTAAGTTTATTCAATTTACGGATAGCACTTCTGCAGAAGATTATGACTATCCATTCTTTTTCTAATGCCAACAATTAGATATTTAAGTACAAGAGGAATAAATACATACATAAATCCATTAGCACAAAATGATGGAATGCTTTTACATGCTAAAAATGTTATTTCAACTCCATATGGCGCTAAAACTAAAAGATATGGATATGAGGCTTATCTAGGAACTCCTGATACTTCAGAAGTTACCGGATTATTTTCATTTACAAAAGACAATGGTGATTCTTATTTATATAGAACATCTGATAATAAAATTTACTATTCCATAGACGGCACAAGCGATTGGGCAGTTGCTGGAAATGGAACAATATCAGGAGACGTAGGTCATGCAATACTTAACAACACAATCATTTTGGGTGATGGCGTTGGATCAACAAGACATTCAACAAGTGGTACAGCTTTTAGCGACACCACATTGGCACCTGTTGCCAAACACTTTGAGCAGTATCAAAGAAGAATATTTGCTGCTGGTACAAGTTCCACACTCTTCTACTCAACAAGCAATGATGCAACTAATTGGCAACTTGCTGGAACGTCAGACTCTAGTTCGTTTGAAATTCCCGGAGAAGGAACTATCAACACTATCTTCGCAGTTGCAGACAGACTCGTTGCAAGTAAATCTAACGGAAACCTCTTTAAATGGGATGGATATTCTCTTGTAGATGTTACAACACAAAAAGCTCCAACAAGCTACAAGTCAGTAAAATCAAACGAAGGGTATTATGTATATCTTAATAGAGATGGAATTACAGGATTTGGCGGTGGTAGACCTGAACTATTATCAAATCCAATAGAATCACAAATTAGAAATAATCTAGGTTCAGGAGTTGCTGGAACAACTTTTACATCAGCACCAGCAGGAATACATAGATACGATTACTATTTATCAGTTGGTACAGTTACAGATGGACTTACTAAGCAAAAATTAAATGACAACATAATAAAATACGATTTTCAAAAAAATGAATATACTAATTTTAAGTTTGCACACTTCCCTACTTCATATACATCTTATATAGACGTAAATGGCGATGAGAACCTTTTATTTGGTGATGCTAATGGACAAGTCTATAAGATGTCAGAAACAGCTACAAGCGATGCAGGAGAGCCAATAGAGGCAGAAATGATATTTCTATTACATGGCGGAGTTCCTGACTTATCTAAAAAATGGAACGAAATTAACTTATTTTTCAATCCAGGTTGTCAGGCAAGAGTGCAGATTGCTACAAGTAACTTTTTTGATTTAACTAGGGTCAAATGGGAAGATATCGGAGATGTAAAAGAAGGCGCAGTACATTATAGAATACCTCAGAACACTAGAAGTAGATTTATGTATGTAAAAATTACTGACAATTCTACTGCTTATCCATTTACTTTTTATGGTATGACAGTAAATGCAGAACAAGCAGGAGTTGCAAATGGACTATAGTAACCTAAATCTAGATCAATTTTTAAGACCGTTAGATTCTCCTTTATCAAGAATTACATCTAATGCTTATAACTTTGATACAGCTACAGAAAGAGCTAGTATTACAAATTCAATATTACAAGATCAATCAGTTACAAATGCTAAAATAGTAAACTTAACAGCAGATAAAATAACAGCTGGAACTATATCCTCCGGCGTTGTTTATGGTGGTACTATATCCGGAACTCAAATAACAGCTGGAACAATACAAGCAAACGTTGGTTATCTTGGAACATTATCAGCAAGCCAGCTAACAGCTGGATCAATAGACGCTGCAACTATTACAGTATTTAACATTGACGCAGACCAAATAAACACAGGTGAATTAGATGCAAGTATTGTAAGAATAGATAATTTAGACGGAGTAACAAATAGCGTTGGTTCTACAGTTATAGATGGTGGTTTTATTACAACAGGAACAATTAACGCAAACCTTATACAAGCCGGAACATTATCCGGTAGAAGCGTTAACTCATCATCTGGTAGCAATAGAATAGTATTAAATAATGGTGATAGTTTAGACTTTTACAATGCCGGAAGCTTACGAGGTAGAATTAGACCAGCAACAGCAGGTCTTGGAATGGTAGCAGATACCGGTTCATTTGTTACTGAAAACGATGAAGGTTTTTACGCAAGTGTTAATCAAGACTTTGATGACTTTTTTAAATTCTTTGCAGGTACTGTATCAGGACAAGGTGAAGCTGGTGTTATAGAACTTCCAAATAACAATAAGATGTTTATAACAGATGCTAGTGGTAATACTCTAGTTTCTTTTTCTACAACTCAAATGTTTTCAGATAAAAAAATAGTAGCAGATGCTGGTATAGAGATGAATGACAATACAATATACGAAATAAGCATGGCTAACTTTAATGAACAGTCATCAAGACCTAATGATAATGATGGAATTTGGTACTTTAAAAGTGGCGCTAGTTATGGCTTTAGATCAAGAATGGAAGGAGGTAATTGGTCATTTGACCAAACTTCAATATGAAAACCTTAGAAGATTTATTAAAAGATACAAATCCAAATATTATAGATGCAGAGAAGGTATTTGACGAAAATGGCGAGGTAGATAGAGACTACGCCAAAATATTATCTGAAGAAAAACCTCTAATACCTAATACTAGAACAGACGGTAGGCTAAAATATTTTAGTATAAAAGAAAACAGAGATAGATATACAAGTATGCCTTCAAGATTACCTACTAAAAAACTTATGCCATTTCCAGTAGATGCACACGAACACATAGGACAATACGAATCTAAACATAACTTATATCTAACAACAGCAAATGTTTACAACAATATACAAGATAAATTAGATGATTATATTTTAATATTACAAGAAGTAGCAACTAGACTGATTAATCTAGAAAAAAGAGTTACAAATTTAGAAAAAGAAAGGACAGAAAGTCATACGTCAAATACTGCAGATAATGTAACTATTACAGATAGTGTATCTGTTGAATAGATGTATATTTTGACTTATTATAATAGTAATGGCAACTGTAGCAGATTTAAAAACACAACTTAATCAATTAAGAGCAGCAGGTAAAACCGAATCCACATCAAAACAAGCAGGTAAAATAGCTAAACAAATAAGAGAGTTAGAAGGAAGACAGCAATCACAAGGAATACCAGAAGTTGGTGGAGATTTAGGAGCAGGAATACAAGCTGGTATTTCAGCAGTAACTCCAGCAGCACAAAGACTAGAATCAACAATTGGACAGACATCAGAATCTTATCAAAATTTAATTAATGCTATAAGAGGACAACAACAAGTTGCAGAACAACAACAAACACAAGCAACAGCTCGTGAACTGGCAAGAAGAGGTTTAACTCCTACATCAGGAGTTGGCGCACAACAAATAACATCAGCACTTGCTCCGGTACAAGCACAGTTTGCACAACAAGCAGCACAAACAGGAGTACAAGGTATTCAAGCACAAAATCAACTAGCAAGTCAGATAGCTGGAATACTTGCCTCAGGTGGTCAAGCAGGACTATCTACAGGTGTTAATTTATCTAACTTAGCATTACAGCAAAGACAATTAGAACAACAAGCAGCACAACAAGCAGCAGCTCAAGCACTTGCACAGAGACAATTTGAACAAGCAACCTTACCAATGACACAAGCACAAATTGCTAACTTACAACAACAACAAACAGCACCATCTGCAGCTAGTGATATATTAAGTATTTTATTCCCACAACAAATGACAACGCCTAAATTACAATTTACTCCAGAAGAAACATCAACATTAGAGAATTTATGGGAATCAGATAGCAGTCCTACTGCTGTTACAAATGGTATGACTAGAGTTCCACAAGCACCAAGAAATCCATTAATAGGAAGGAGTTTTACATGAATACAGACTTAGCAGCAAAAATAGAAACTTTTAGAACTAAAGCGCAAGAGCAAGGTATTGCACCTGAAAAGATTGAAGCATTTATAGCACAAAAGACAGGACAAACATCTCCAGCTGCATTACCTCAGGCACCTCAACAAGCAACACAAGTAGGAATACCACAAGCAACTGGTTTTCAACTATCTCCGCAACAAGTAATGGCAGCACAATTATTTTTACCTCAACAACAAGCACAAGCTTTAAGTTCAGCATACGATATACAACTAAAGGCACAAGAACAACAAACAAAAGAAGCAGAATTAGAAAAAGAAAAACAAAAAGCACAAGCATTAAAAAATAGAACATTACAAGCAGCTAAAGATTTAGCTGGTACAAAATATGGAGGAATTACCGGAGTTAGATCAATTGGTTCATTCTTACCTGGTACAAAAGAACAAGAAGCAAGGGCAGCATTTGATCAGCTAAAAGGACTACTAACATTAGAAAATGTAACTTTTTTAAAAGGTACAGGAGCATTATCTGATAGAGAAATGGGAATACTTGAAAGTGCTAGTACCAAACTTAACACAAATTTATCAGATAAAGCATTTGAAAAAGAATTAAATGCACTTATAACAGAACTAGGCGGTACTCCTGCAATGCAGGAAGAAGGTAAAAAAAAAGTAGAAACAGGTAGTCAGCCACAGTTATTAAATCAAGCATTAGGAATGGGAGCAATGCAACCAACTGCAACGCAACCAACCGGAATGCAACCAACCGGTACTCAACTAGATCAAGTTATACAACCTACAGAAGATTTTGAAAGACAACCTGACTTATTAGATAAGACTATATCAGCATTACCAACAATAGGAGCTATAATGGGCGGTATTGTTGGAGCTGGCGCAGGTATAGGACTTGGCGGAGGAATTGGAGGAATACCTGGTGGAGCAATAGGAAGCGCTGGAGGTAGTGCAATAGGTAGAGGATTTGCAGAATTCTTACAAGATTTAACTGGAAGACAAGACGAAACTACAGAAGAAGCACTAAAATCTCAAGTAGTTGAGGCAGGACAAGCTGGAGTTGCAGACCTTGTAACTGGTGGATTATTTAAAGTTGGCGCACCAATAGTTAAAAACGTTGGCAGTAAGCTAGTAAATCTAGGAGATGATTTTGCACTTAGAAGTTTAAGACCAACAAAAACACAACAAAGAAACTTTTTAGCAAAGACAGGGCAAGAACTTAAAGATTTTGTTATAGAAAAAGGGTTATTTAAAGAAGGTACAGAACAAGTTAATTCTTATATAACACCTCTACAAAAATCATTTGATGAAATAGCTGACAAATCCGGTGTAAAAATACCAACACAAGATGTAGCTACATCATTTCAAAATACAATTAAAGAATTAAACGATACAGGAATTGCAGGATACCAATCAATAGCAAACTCATTACAAAATCAATACGATGCATTTTTAGGTAAGTTTGGTAAAACATTAGAATTAGATATATCTGATGTTAATAACTTAAGAAAATCACTAGATAAACTTATATCAGAATCTGCATTTACAAAAGATAGTATTGAGGCTGGATCTGATAAAATAGCACGAGATATATATACAAATATAGTAAGAGGCGCAGCAAATAACGCAAACCTTGCAGATGATGCCGGTAGATCACTTAAAGACATAGGTCAAGAACTTGGTAAACTCTACTCTTTTAGAGATATAGTAAATACTCAAAAATACTTAGGAACAGGAACATTACCAGTAGGACTACTTAGAACAATAGGACTTAACTCAAGCGGAGGTATTATTGGAGCAGGTATTTCAACAGCAAATCCAGTAACAGTAGCAACAGGTATTCTTACATCTATAGGTATTCCTGAACTACTTAATAATAAAAAAGCAGTAGCAATAATAGCAAACCAAGTACCAAAGATGGGAAGAGCATTACAAGCAATACCTGAAAACCAAAGAGTACAAGTTGCAACAGATATGATGAGAAGATTACTTACACAACTTGGAGCAGAAAACATATCAAACTTAGGAGCAGAATTAGCAGGCATTGAGTAAGTTTGACAAAAACATACTATAATGAGTAAATATTAATAGGTACAAAATTTGTTCATATTAATATTATGGCTAAAAACAAAGCGAAAAAAAACAAAAAGAAAAAGGTGAAATACAAACAACTAGAAATGTTTGTATAATGTAACTATGTTAAGTATGAACAACATAATCCAGGAAGCCATAGCAGTAGTCTTAGTACCTGTTCTTGGCTACGTTCTTAAATTCTTCTTTAAACCATCAAAAGCAGACGTAAGGATTATAGCTAATATAGTAGCTTTCTTTATTGGAATGTATATAAGATGGGCAGCTAAGAATAAGGATAATCATCCACATCTAAGCGCAGTTCACAACGAAGTGGTAAAATTAAAGAAGAAATTAAATTCAAGAACAGAACTAGGATGACACTAAATATTAAAAAAAATATTACAACTATAAACCAGTGGCACGATAGATCAGGATACAGGATTAAGGGTATAGTAATGCACTCTATGGCCGGTACTCAAAGAGGCACAATTTCATGGTTCAGAAATCCTCAAAGTAAAGTTTCAGCTCACTACTGCATATCAGATACAGGAGATGTTGTACTTACTGTAGAAGAAAAGTCAGCAGCATGGCACGCAGGACAAGTTACTGTTAATAAAGATAGAGCTCCTACCCTACTTCAAGATAACTGGGGTATAAATCCTAATCTTATTACTCTAGGTATAGAAATGGAAGATAAGGGCAACAGAAATCACAAATACACTCCGGAACAATACAGCGCAGCAGTTATTTTAGTTGCTGATATTTGTCAAAGATACGATATACCAATGGATAGAGGTCATGTATTTATGCATAGGGAATCAGACCCTATTAATAAGTCAGACCCTTTAGGACAATGGGATCATGAGCAATTTATAAAAGATGTTGTAACTTATGGTAAGAAGGGAGGTGTCAAAGAGACCGAAGAGAAATTATATCCATACAGAACTAAAGTTAAGGTATTAGATTGGGTAGATATTTTATATGTAAGATCAGGAGCCTCTAAGATATATCCTTTAGCAGGATCTAAGAAGCTTAAACGAAACAATGAAGTTGAAGTTGTTGGCTTTGTAAAAGGTGAGCGATTAGAATATAATGAAATTAATACACAATTTTGGTGGAAATCAGCTAAAGGTAATTACTTTTGGGCCGGTGGTACAAATGCTTTACCTAATTTAGATGATTTTCTAGAAGAAAAGGATAATAATTTAAAGGATAATAATATGAAAGAACAATTACAAGAAAACTTTAACGCTCTTGCTACAAGACAAGATGAACTTGTTAAAGAATTAGAAAATGTTAGAAAAGAAATGGCTTCTATACAAGCAGAAATTAACACTGTTGTTGAAGAGCCAGTAGTAGAAGAACCTGCAGTAGAAGAACCAGTAGTAGAAGAAGTTGCTGAAATAGTAGAACCTACTACAGAAACACCTAATGCAGAATTAGTTGAACAAGTAAAAACTATTTCTTCAGTATTAGAAGAATTAAAAGGTAAATTAGGACTAAAATAAACAATGAAACCTGGAGTAAAAACAAGCGAGTTCTACGTAACAATGCTGCCTGTTGTTATAGCAGGACTCGTTTACTCAGGAATTATTCCTGAATCAGATACAGATATGATAGTTTCACTAGCTAAAGATGTTATTGCCGGTGTTGTAGCTCTATTTTCTATAGTTAGCTATATACTTAGTAGATCTCACTTAAAGAGGGAAATCCTAAAATCTTCGGAAACAACCAATAACTTAGAAACATCACAAGAAGACTCAAAACAATTATCAGAATTAGGTTAGTAACCCATTTTTTATTAGCAAGAAACTTTTTAACGGGCTGTACAAACAGTTCATCTGCTAATTCTTCTGCTTTATCTGTAGCATCCAATCCTAACTCATCTCTCATATCCAAATACCCATGTTTTCTTAATAAATACATTAATGGAAATATTTGAAACAATGCAAAACCAAGAAGTGCTGCATAAACTTTATCAACATGTATGCTCCAAGCTAGTGCAGATATATACACTCCTAAACATAAATAATCTATCTTTTTAAAGTATTTCATTTGAATAATCCTTTAAAACTTAATACTGATATTATGATTATTAACCAAACCGGTACGTCTACAGTTCTAGTCTGAGACATGATTTCTAGCAAGTTGCTCATATTCCTGGATTTTATCTTGGTAGATTTCTATAACTTTATACAACTCTTCCCTTCTCCACGTCTTATCTTTATTATGTCTTAATTCTAAAAACTCTAACACCTTATCTTGACCATACTCTTTAATCATTTTTGGCGTGTAGAAGTCTTTATTACCTTTTTTAAAGACGTTACAACCCATGCATTGCGCTTTAACGATGTCAGGATTAAATAGTACAGGTTTTGTCCTAGAATCTACAAAATGACCTGCTTGTAATTTTTTAAATGGATATTTCTTTTCGCACGTGTAACAGATTCCAAACTCATAAGTGCCTGTTGTTTGGTAGCAATCTCTGTATCTTATATACCTAGAAAACAAGTTCCAGGCCTTAGCTTTAAGTTTTGTAATGGGCAGTTTCTTTTTCATGTCGTTATTGTACTACAACGTGCCTTTGAAAAATTTATATATAGTAATTAATGACCACCTTACTGCTAGATATATAGGTAAAAACAATGTTCCCCATAATGCAGTAAGTATTACAGCACCAAGTATAGTATTTATAGTTGATATTATATTAAACTCTATAAAGTAATATATACCTCTAAAAAACGTAGCTGAATAAACTCTATTTACCATAAATGAAAAGTTTAAGGCGTAATTATATATAAAAGATACTATTAAAGCTATTATTGCAAATATACCGTAGTAATTTTTAATTATTTGTTTCATTTTTTATTTACCTTTCTCTGAGCTGAATATTTAACTTTACGCTCAGAAATTATTACATCTTTACAAGTGATGCAGTATTTAGAACTTGCAGTACCTGTGTATTTTTCATTGCATCTTTCGCATGTTTTTGTTTTATACTTCATTTGCTTTTCTTTCTTTAATTATACTAACTATACTTGTATATCCATCATCTTTTACAACTATATGCTCGTTAAGTTTAATGCCAACTCCCATCATAGCTCTTCCCCACTTTCTAGTTATTTCTATATCAGGTTCGCTTGGTTCAGAATTAAATGGATGATTATGTATCATAACAACATATTTAGCATTGTAAGTTGCGGCATATCTAATAAGATCTTTAACGTTTGCACTTACTCCACTCTCATGCCCTATAGAAGCTAAATTACAATACAATACATAATGATTTCTATCCAATCCAATACAAAAAAGATGTTCTTTATACAAATCTATGTAAGTTAAATAATTTTTAATTTCATACAGATAATAATTATATAAGTCATCTGCGTTTAAAATTTGTTTTTTGTTTGTTTGTAATAACATAATTATGAATTAGAGGTAGTCAATCGTAGTTATTAACTACCTCTTTGTATGTTTAGCCAGAATGGCTAACCGTACAGATCATCTGTAACGTCTTCAGCGTTACTTGTGTCAACAGGATTGTTTTCGATTTCCTGCAACTCTTCTGTTGTTGGTTCCTGTTCTTCTTCTTCTTCAGGATCCAGGTAGAAAAAGTTAGACATGATGTTTCTCCTAACATCTATTTTTTTGTAACACGATATTGTGCTACTAGCTAAGCACTTTATGCTCAGATAGTAACTTATATCGTAGGAGATACCCTCTGTCATAGTATCTCCTGTGCTGTCCCTCATGGGATATTTCACGTCCTGGTACAAGAATGAACCTAAAATATCCTATGAAGGACTCACTTAATAAAGCTTTTGTCCCTAATTGCCTCAAGTGGTGTTGGTTTCCATGTATAAGGCGTTCCATCTTCTTTTAGCATTACTTTACCTTTTTGGCAGTTAAAGCAATACACTTCGCCATATATTCTTTTACTGTAATCCAATGTTTTGTTATATACGTATCTTCCACATTTTCGGCAGTAGTCTCTATTCATTTTATTCTTTTTCTCCATAGTAATACCATTGATTATCTTTTTGAATGTAGATCATTTCTATTGTATCTGCATAATCTACAATGTCAGATGCTAATACTCTTGCTACCATTATTTTATCGTGTGCGCCAAAGTGTTGTTCAATAAATTCGTTATGCTCGTATGTTTTAATTTCGTGTACTAGACTTTCTGCGTAATCAACAATTTGTGTAAACATTTCGTTAATACTAATTTTTTCTGCAGGTAATCCTAGCTGTGTTATAAATTGCTGTGCTTGTGTGTTTGTCATTGGGCTTTCTTTCTTAAATTATTAACTATAGATATTATTACATAGATTACACTACGTGTCAAGAATGTTTTACTTTCATCTCCAATGCTCTGACAAATGTTGACAATTTGGTCTCAGAGATATCGTTAAAAGACGCTACGTTTAACTTTTCTTTAATATATTCTTTAGGATTCTTCATACCTAACTTATATGCAATTGCAAAATACTTCTTTCTTAGTTTTTCTAAATCTTGTTCAGATGTATCTTTTAAAGGCGTATTATTGCCACGTGCGACACTTTCTACTGTGAAGTCATACATTGGTATTCCTGAAGGTGTTTTAGCGTTAGATTTTAATTTTGGCGCTTGTCTTACTACTTTAGTATGTTCATTAGTATCTGCATCTTTGGTATCGTCTATTGCAAATAGTCCATTAAGTGCATATTTTCTTGCATAAGATGATGTAGCACCTGTTATTTGTGGTTCGTCCATACCTTTTTTAGTTAATGGTTCACGAGCAAATGCAGTTGCGCTTGCAGTTTTACCATCTTTATCACTTAGAACTGCTGTTGCTTTAACGTAATACCTATCTCCTATTTGTACTATTTCATCATTAACTATAAGTGATATTTCGTCTTTACCATCTAAATATGGTTTTACAGCTTCTAAGATGTCTTCGCATGATCTGTAATTATAGTTTGCGAAATTGTTACGTTGGTTTTTAGGAGCTTTAAGTTCCTTTTGTATTTTTGCTAGTGCTTTCATTATTTAGATACCTTTCCAAGTCCATAACGAGCAAGTTTGTATGCAGCTCTGTTAGGATCTATTGCATTTAATTCTATTAATTTATATATACCTGGTAGTGTAATTCTATATGTAGCCGTACCTGATTCGTTGCGTGTTGTTTGAGTGTAGCATTCGTAGACGTGGTCTACTGCATAATCTTTACTATAATATGATCCACATTTAGGACAAAATTGCATTTTGGATTTCCTTTCTTGTTTGTTCTACATTGCTGTAGTTTTTAATGTACCAATCATTCATGTTCTTGAGTATTTTTTGCTCAGCAAGTTCGTACTCACAGTCCTGAATGTATTGTTTAACATTCTTAATTTTTTTAAACTTAAGATTTTGGGGCAGAGAATATTTCATTAGGCCTCCTGGTAATTTGATAATAACTTAAGTATACCTAGTTACTACTACGTGTCAATTATGCAAATATATGACAAAATTAATTGCTGTATAATACGCATAATATATAAATTTACCAGGAGAAAATGCAATGAACTTTCTTAATTATATAGTTACAAATTATTATCCATTATTTTCACTACTTGCTAGTGTAATGATTGGATACGGTGTTTATGGAATTGTAAGCAAAGACGTCTGTGAGCATGAAAATTTTAAAACTGATAAAATAAAGATAGAGAACAAAACTCATTACAAATATACATGCACAAGATGCAATCATGTTTGGACTAAGAAAACAGGAAGACCAACAAAGAAATAAAAAGTACAGAATAAGATACCCGGCGAAAGCAGGTTATAGAAATGACACAAAAATATATTTTAAATCTAAAATGGAAGCCAACGTCTACCGGTACCTCAAAACCAAAAATTTTGACTCGGTTGAATACGAACCAGACCTACTATATTTCAAACCAAACAGATTTCAAATTAAAGGTTACGTACCTGATTTCAAAGTTAGTTTTGGTAAGAGATTTTATTATATCGAAGTTAAAGGTTTTATGGAGAAATCCGATTACCAAAAAATTGCGCTTGTACAACGAGACTACCCTTGGATAAAACTCTATTACATTAACTCAGAAAAATATAACTTAATTAAAAAATTTTACTCTAAAAAAATCAGACATTGGGAATAATATATAATAATTTAGGGATAGGAATTTCGGTAAAAATTTATATTGCAAAATAACTTCTGATCCTATCCCGTCTAATACATGAGTAAATAATGTAACCACACTCCCCTACCCTACCGAGTACCCTCTTCTCCACCTAAAAAGGTTGATATATGCACTTTTATAGACATATATAGCAGAGTAGGGGAGAGGCCGATAAGTAATAATCATATAGTAATAGATATAGTAAATCCCTAACCGAAATTAGGGATTTGGTGTGAGCTGGTTGTTTACAAACTACACTTGATATTCATTTGCACGCCATACCTCTGTAACTGTGTGCGCCAAAGTTACATTATCAATTCCGCTCAAGTAACATTATTGCATTTATGGAAGAGTCAGCCGTTAGATCACTTCCCACTCACAACTTTATTTTATTAAAAAATGGATATAAGTCTAGACACGTTTGTCATATAAAAAATCTCCCTGAGGTGTAACAAAGGGAGATTTTAGTTAACATATTCCTGCCCAATGAATATAGGATTATGCAACTCATATTCTACACAATTTTTTATATGTTGCAATGCACGTTTGACATATAAGAGCATATTGAAAATAATCCGTTATATGTTTATAGTTTTTATAAATCAAACATAACTTATCAAATTCTAATTTGATGTTAGTAGCCTCCTAGTACGAGATGTTATGTTTGATGCTTCTGCTCTGCTAGGAGACTATTGATATTAAGAAAGGATGCTATGGCTAATCGCAGAATGTTTAGCAAAGACATAATTAGCTCTGATTCATTTCTGAGCATGTCAGCAACCGCGCAAAATTTATATTTTCACTTAGGAATGGAAGCAGATGATGATGGTTTTGTTCCATTTACAAAAGTATCAAAAATGTTAGGAACCTCACATGATGATATGGCTCAACTTCTAGGTAGAGGTTTTTTACTACAATTCCCTTATGGCGTGTTTGTAATAAGAGACTGGCTTATTAATAATCAAATTAGAAAAGACAGATACACACCAACTATTTATCAAAAAGAATTATCAAAATTAAGAACAAATACATCAAACCAATATTACATAGAAAATAATAATAGTTTATTTGATAATGACAACAACAATGACGATTGGCAACCACATGGCAACCACTTGGCAACCCAGGATAGTATAGGTAAGGTTAGGTTAGGTAAGGTTAGAGAGAGAGAGGAAGATCAAAATGATTTTGATCTACACACACCACAGAAAAGAAAATATTCTAGAAGAACAGAAATTACAGAAGATGTCTTAAAAGAAATAGCTACAAATTACCAGGTACCTTACAGATTTGTAGAGAATTGTTGGGACTCAGCTATTAACTGGTTAGATGCAAAAGGTAAAAGACAAAAAAACTATAAAGCATTTTTATCTAACTGGGTAAAAAGAGAAAAAGCAGATTATATTCTAAAAAGTAAAAAATTAACAAATAGTAGAGGAGGAGTATATGTTATCGAAGAATAAAGTTATCATTGAATATTGGGAGGTAGACTGCGGAGATTTAGGAATACACAGATTCACAACAGACCAGCTAAACAAAATCATGCAGGCAGAGTTAAGGAATACTAGATTTATTAAGTTTAACGACCTTGTAATAAATACTGCATTTATCAGAGGCGCTAAAAAGATTGTTAAAAGATTTTCAGAACAAGATCTTGTTTATAAAACAATTGATAAAAGAGACGCTAAATTTATAACTTATGATGAAAGGCAGAATAAGTTACCAGCAAAAAGATTTTATCTAGAAAATGAAGAAAAAGTTTACATTTAGTTATTGATTTAAAGGTTACATCTAGTATAATAACGACATGCCCACATACGGAACAAAGCAGTTTAGAACACAAATGAAAAAGATTGTTAACGAAATGGTTAACAGAAATCAAGAAACATTAGTCTACAATGACCAATACCCGCAAAACTCTTTTTACGCAGTTCCAGTTGAGGAATATCACAATCTGTTAAAAATCGCACACAAAGCCGACAAAGCAAATTCTCTAGAAAAAGTTATAGAAGAAAAAGATAAAGCTAGATCAAATAGATTTAGGAAAATGGTAGAGAAAAGATATGGCAAGAAAAGTATTTAACAAAAAGAAAGATGTTCATATACTCATTGGCGACACAATTGTCTGCTTTAGAAAAAACTCCAAACAATACGAAGTAACAGCAACAAGATCTATATCATGGTTATACGAAATGTTTCTAGCATCAGTTTACGCAATTAAAAAAGCAAAACCAATGTTTGAGACAGAGCAGGAGTATAACAAGTTCAAACAAAATTTAATTGATAAAATTAAACATGATGATATATAAAATAATACTTACAGCAATTTTGTTATCAGGATTTTTATTCCTAGCAAATTACGCATACGATTATGGATACGAAACAGGGTACGAGCAACATAAGTACGAAGCAAGTAATTATACAGATATAGTCAAATATACAGACTTAAGATACGTTGCTGGAACATACAAAAGACTATACGAACAATGCGCAGGTGATAATATACAACCTGAAGCAATTAAAAACTTATTATTAAATTTAGAGTTTGGAGAATTATGATTAATTTAACTCAAAGACATATCATTACAATTATTGATTTACTAAAAAAAGAAGAGGAAGCTCTATCAACAAGAGGAATATCTTTAGAACCAGGAAGTCTAACAATAGAAAACTGGAAAGAAAAAGATAACGTTAAAGTAAATCCTAAAGTAGACCACTTAAAAGAAATAAGAGAAATGCTTGAGTCAGAAATGGCCAAAGCAACATTTACATTTGGATTAAATGAAAGGATACAAAGTCTAAGTGATTAAGGAAATATTACAAACAACCGGTTTATTTATTGTATTAATTAGCACATGCGTTGTTGTATTACCTATACTTGCTTTTGACAGACTAATAAATGATTAAACTATTTAAAGAAGACAATAAGATTAAGGCAAATGTATCAGATCTAAGAAATTGGGAACACAATCCAAGATACATAAAAGAAGAAGATTTTGAGCAACTTGTACTAGATCTAGAAAACGAAGAAATAAAACCAATGATAGTTCTAGATGATGGAACAGTGCTTGGCGGAAACATGAGACTTAGAGCATACAGAAAACTAGGAAAAGAAAAAGCATGGGTAACAGTTATATCACTTAGAAATGATGGAGAACTTGTTACAGCTTTTGTTAATGGAATAGAAAATAAGACAAAGTTTCAGTCAGAAGAAGATGCAATGCTACATTACTCAACAGTTGATAACTCAGCATACGGAGCAAATGATCCTGATAAATTAGCAGAACTTTTCTACAAGTCAGCACTTCCTATTGAAAACTATTTAGTAACAATGGGAGAACCTCAACCAATATCTGATTTAGTTAAAGATGTTTCTGAAGAATTAGAAGAAGAAACAAAAGAGAAAAAAATTAAAAAATTATCATGTCCTAGTTGTGGCCATGAGTGGGAGGAATAGATGAAACCTAAAGTAGCATTAATTACAGGGATTAATGGGTTTATGGGTAAAAATTTAGTTAATCACCTAAAGAAAAAGAATGTAATGTCAGTAGGAGTTCCAAGAGAATTATTACAAGATGTTACAAGTTTAGAAAAATATATTAAAGAAATTAACCCTAACTACATTTATCACTTAGCTGCTTATGGAAATCATCACAATCAGGAAGAGTTTGACCAAATCATAATTACAAATCTTATTGGAACTTATGCAATGCTTAGAGCAAGTCTAGAGGTAGACTACGAGGCATTTATAAACGTATCAACATCTAGCGTATACGGTAAGAAAAACGCAGTTATGAGAGAAAAAGATACACTAGAAGCAGATAATTTCTACTCATGCACAAAGGTAGGTGCAGAATACTTATCAAGAGCATTTGCAAAAAAACTTAACAAAAACATAGTAAATGTAAGACCATTTTCAGTATATGGTGAGCATGAAAGAGATGACAGATTAATACCAACAATTGTTAGAAATCTAGTTAATAACAAACCAGTAGATCTAATAGAACCACCAAAGCATGACTGGATATATATTGAAGACTTCTTAACTGCAATAGATACTTTAATTGCAAACATATCAAAAGTTAGGGGAGATTCAATAAACATAGGAACAGGAAGACAAAGAACAAATAGGGAAGTGTATGACTTAATCTCAGATATTACAAGATACAAAACAAAAGTAAGAATCACTAAGACCGGAAGGGATTACGAATCACCAAGATGGCAAGCAGATATAACGACAATGAAACTATTTGGATGGAAACCTAAGTATAGTTTAGAGCGAGGGCTTGTTAAGACAGTACAGCATTTTCAATCAAAGTATGAACAAAATGCAATTAAACCTGAAACATTATCAACTATAATGGAAACAACACTAGGACAATTTGGAGTAAAATTTGAGGACATTGATGAAAAACCATTTGGCTAAAAGAAAAGTAATTGAAATAAGCTACAAACATAAACTATCACATTTAGGTAGTGTGCTTGGAGCATTAGATGTAATTTACGAAATCTATATTAAAAAAAATGAAGATGACAAAGTTATACTATCTGCAGGACACTGCGGCCTTGCTTTATATGTAGCATTAGAAGATTTTGAAAACTATGACGCAGAGAAAATATTAAAGTCCGGAGGAATACATCCCGATGCTTTAACTATGCCTGTAGATTGCAGCTCAGGATCACTTGGTCATGGACTTGGTATAGCAGTAGGTATGGCAATAGCAGAACCGGAGAAAACTATACATGTAATATCAAGTGATGGAGAACTTGCAGAAGGTTCTATGTGGGAAGCATTAGAAGTCATAAGAAATCAAGGGATAACAAACATACAGCTTCATGTTTTATGTAACGGTACATCTGGATATAAGTTTGTATCTATGGAACATCTTAAAAATAGATTAAAAATATATAACGAAGTAGCAGACTTAAACAAAGACATTACAGGTTTTATTACAAAAAAACATGAGTTTATAACAATACATGAACTTGATGTAAGTAAAGATTTCCCATTTTTAACAGGTATTGACGCTCATTACCACACTATGAGCGAAAAAGATTATGATTTAGCAATGGAGATAACCAATTTATATGAAAATCAGTAACGAAAAACTAAAACAAATAAAAGAGAGAAAAATAGAATTAATGAAATTTGGAATGCCAGGAGATTTAATTCCGGTAGTAATTTTTATGGAGGTACTTAATGAAACCAATAAGCCCGCACAACAGCATGAGAGGATATCTAGCTTATCATCTGTACGAGGAGATGGAAATCAATCCTAACATTTATGTAGTTACTGCTGATCTAGGATATGGAATGTTTGATACTATAAGCGCAGATTTTAGTGATAGGTTTATAAATGTAGGTGCTGCAGAGCAAACAGCATTGGATGTATGCGTAGGATTATCTATGGCTGGAAAAATACCTATTATGTATACAATCACACCTTTTTATCATAGAGGTATGGAAACAATAAGAACATACATTGATCACGAAAACATACCTGTTATTATGCTTGGAAGTGGTAGAGATGATGACTATGCGCATGATGGATTTTCACACGATGCGACAGACATAAATAACTTTATGAATCTTTTTGATAACGTAAAGCAGTATTACCCGGAAGAAAAAGAAGAGATTAAAGATTTACTAATCAAAGTATTAAAAAATAGACAACCAACTTTTATTTCATTAAGGAGGTAAAAATGAGTGAAAAGAAAATGACTCCTAAACAAAAAGCTTTTATTAAAGAATATATAACAACCTTAAATGCTACAGAAGCAGCAATGAGAGTTTACGATGCAAAAGATAGAAAAAGTGCAAGAAACATAGGTAGTGAAAACTTGGCGAAACTTGGCGAACCTATTGCAAGAGTGCTAGAACAACAAGGACTAACTAACGACTACATAGCAAAGAAAATCAAAGAGAAAATGGAAGCTAAAAAGCCGGTTATCGCTAATGGTAAGATGTGGCAGACAGAAGACCATCAGATACAACTTAAAGCAACAGAACTAGCTGCAAAACTTAAGGGACTTCTTAAAGACAGCGTAGAGATTTCAGGAAAAGGTGGGGGAGAAATAGTAATTAAAGTTAAAGAAGATACAAGTTTATTAGATGCAAGAGAAGGCGAGGTCATAAATGAGGATGACTAGAACTAAAATATATATCGAATATCTAATATATCTAATTAAGCATAAATACTGGGTATTTCAGATGCTATTTGAAAAAGGT
>CAZNER010000030.1:18820-22141 GCA_964572065.1 uncultured Candidatus Saccharibacteria bacterium | reverse complement strand
CAAGAAAACTTTCTAAAATAACCCTTTTCTTAACTTTTGTTTTGATACTAAATGATTCTTTCTTATATGGCATTCTAATTAGAAACCATAAAATGACTAATACCAAATATGCCCATTTCCAAAATTCTTTTCCCATGTTATTGCATTAAAATAAATATAATTTCAACAAGGTTCACAAGTAACTTTATTTATCTATTAAAGTCATTATAAAACGAATTCGTGTTATAGGCAAAATGTATTTTAAGTGGCAGAATTAGACCTCAACTGAGCTCAATCGAAGTCTCGAAGAGCTGCTCGCCGTGAGTGAAGCTGAGCTTGTCGAAGCTGAGTCGAATGGAGAGAGAGGGATTCACATGCTCGCTTACTTCGTTCGCTCCCAGTATCAATTCAGGTAAGTTCACTTCCTCATTTAATTCGTTGTTCACTAACCCTTCATTGTCGAACCGTCGGTTCTCATAAATATTCTTAATGGTTCGTCAATCTCACCTAGTGGTGAGCTTGTCGAACCACGGGGTGCATGGGACAAGGTTCGAACTTATCTCCAAGCACATCCACTTACAAATATATATGTTCCCAAACTTTCTTTCAATCTAGGCGTTTCTTCTGATCTACTTGATCTCAGTGTCTAACATCAGGATTATGAGAAGTCGTGCGTAGCACGATTTGGGTGGAGAAGTCTGCAAGACTTCGTAACCTCATAATCCTTGTTATATTCCCCGAAGGGCTGAAATTTAGTGCAACGTTCCGAAGGAAAATTTTAGAGTTGTCGTGTCTAAAATAAAATTATAGTCGGGCACACATTAATCTTCAAATATTTTTTCAATCAATTTAAATTCTTTTTTATGGCAATCAATTTCTGCTTTTATTCCTAATGGTAAAATCCATTGAGGATCAGTATGACCAAAATCCATATTAGTAATTATAGGAAGATCATTATTCTTAAATTCAGTTTTTACAATTTTTATTATATTTTCATCTAATTCTTTTTTCTCCTCGTCTGAATAATCTCTTGGTCTTCCAATTAATAAAGCAGAAATTTTATCAAAAATTCCTTGAACACCATAATTTCTCAACATCCATTTTACTTGCTCTGGAGATGGCTTATCCTCAGAAGTTTCAAAAAATAAGATTTTACCTTTCCAAAAATTTTCGTCAGGCCAAAAATTTGTACTTTTCATAAATTCAAAAACTTCTATACAACCACCAAATAATTCTCCTTGAATTTTTGTGCTACCTTGTAGCCAATTCCAACCTTTGTTTTTTATCATAGGTTTAGTCTTTCCAACATTATTTTTATCACTCCAATCTAAATAGCCCTGACAAAATTCATTATATTTTTCATAAGTATAAGATTCCGGATTTTCAAATAAAATATTTTGAATATGTTCTTGGAAATCTCTTCCTAAAGCATCCCATTGTGAAAATCCTGCCATGATGGAGGGGCTATTTAATGTGACTAAACCTAATTGATTAAAATATGAATTCATAGTGGTTGTATCAGAATATCCTAAGAAAATTTTTGGATTATCCTTTACGATTTCAGGATCTATATAAGGTAAAATTCTTATTGAATCATCTCCTCCAATACTTGTAAAAATTGCTTTTACTTCCGAATCCGCAAAAGCATCATTTATGTCTTTAGCACGAAATTCAGGATTATTGTAGGTATAATCTGCATCTTTTCTAGCAGAAGGATATTCTTTAATTTTTAATCCTAAATTCTCAAGTGCTTTAATACCTGATTCGTAAATGTGAGGGAAAACAGATGGACCGCCCCATGATGGAGAAATTATTGCGATAGTATCGCCTTTTTGTAATTTTTTTGATTTGATTGCCATATTATTTTAAATAAATTGATTGATATAAAAATCTTTGTGTGCCGACTATTTCTAATAAATTTAAACGACAATTGAATATAACTCGTTACTATACGAATTGTTTTCTTAATTTGTTCACATTTGTGTACCTTTGGCGAACTCTTCTGGTATAATAACCTTAAATTAACTAATTATATTCTATCAAATACCTACTGATATGCAAAGCAAACTCGATAAAACTATACGAGAACTCAAAATTTGTGACTACAGCTCTCAAACTATCAAAAGTTATGTAAATGGTCTCAAGAGGTATTTCTCTTTTAAGAAAAAGAACTTAAATCAATTAGATATTGATAATATTAAGGACTTCCTAGTCTATTGCAAAGATAAAAATATATCAGCAAAAACAAGAAACCAGTATCTCAATGCCATCAAGTTTTACTACTACAAAGTTATCAATGTCAGAGATAAAATAGAAATCAGATCTGCCGAACAAACAAAAAGCCTCCCTGTTGTGCTAAATCGACCCGAAATTAAAGAATTGATAAAAACTATAAATAATCGAAAACACAAATTGTTACTCTCAGTTGCATACGGAGGTGGTTTAAGAGTCAGCGAAGTAATCAATTTGAAAGTTAAAGATATAAACTTTGAAAACCTGACACTTCATATCAAGCACTCAAAAGGAGATAAAGACAAAATAACAATATTCCCCAATAGCATTAAAGATAGTTTAATCGCAATCACTAGTGGGAAAAGTGGAAATGAATACGTTTTTTCTAGTGAAAGAGGTGGGAAGCTAACTACACGTACTGCACAGAAGGTGTTTTCTAATGCGCTTAAAAAGGCAGGTATTAAAAAGGATGCTTCATTCCACACTCTCAGGCATAGCTTTGCTACACATTTACTTGAGAATGGGACAGACATACGTTACGTACAGGAGCTACTTGGACATCAGAATATAAGGACAACCCAGAAATATACCCAGGTTACCAATCCTCAGCTCAAAAATATCAAGAGTCCTTTAGTTTAGTAACTTTTTATTGCTTCTAAGGCATAAACGTGAAGATAGTCGTGGGATTCGAATCCCTGATAATAGAGCAATGATAAGCGTTTGCTAGTGTTACCACTCTTATAATTGGGGACTGCCCAAGTTTAGTTCAAACCTAATTCTACTGAATTAATAGCTCTTTTAGAAGATTTCTGTAGGAAGTATTAACTGGCAGAGAGAGAGGGATTCACATGCTCGCTTACTTCGTTCGCTCCCAGTATCAATTCAGGTAAGTTCACTTCCTCATTTAATTCGTTGTTCACTAACCCTTCATTGTCGAACCGTCGGTTCTCATAAATATTCTTAATGGTTCGTCAATCTCACCTAGTGGTGAGCTTGTCGATCCACGGAGAGAGAGGGATTCGAACCCCCGAGGCCCTTTCAGGTCTACCGCTTTTCAAGAGCGGCGCATTCGACCACTCTGCCATCTCTCCAATATATTATTCATTTTTT
>CAZNER010000030.1:16905-18720 GCA_964572065.1 uncultured Candidatus Saccharibacteria bacterium | reverse complement strand
TTGGCGGACTAATTCGTCTTTCAAATTTTATTATACTCTGTATATAAAATTTGAGCCTCATTGAGCAAGAGCGGCGCATTCGACCACTCTGCCATCTCTCCAATATATTATTCATTTTTTTAAGTCAATTCGCTTTTTCCGCCTTTGGCGGACTAATTCGTCTTTCAAATTTTATTATACTCTGTATATAAAATTTGAGTCTCATTGAGCAAGAGCGGCGCATTCGCCTGCCCTCCGTAATTTTAATATAGGTGGGACTTCACCCCGCCCTGGCAGGGCAAGCTCTGTATGCTATGTATATCCTACATTGTAGAATTTTACATAGGCATCTCTCCATCTATAAATATCCTTCATAAAATCTTACCACAAACACGAACAAATAATAAAGTTAAGATTAAGTACAAAAATATAAAGAACAATAAATAACTGGAAATTACTTATCTAATAAAAATCCAACACGTCTAGATACTAGAGTATTTACAGTTAACATAACAATACTTTGAATAAGCATAGTTTCTCGACTAAACCAATCCCATAATAAGTCAATTGTTTCAGTGGATTCATCAAATTTAATAATATCGCAAAATAATTGATAATTATAATGAGTATGAAGTATGATATCCGTTATCGTTACAAGAGACATAACAACTTTTGCTGTTGCAAGTCCAGACCTAACAGTATCAACAATATCAGGTCTATTTGCTAAAATCGCTCCTAATGCAGCTGTATAACCCATTAAACTAAGAGCATTCCCAACTCTAATAACTTTATCACACCGATTTAACCACTGTTCTTTGTTCATATATCGCCTACTAATTATAATTAATAACATATTGTTCCACAATAGGACTTAATCCAGGCAGGTATAAAGTACCAAATTCCCTTATCCTTCCTCTTTCAACCATAGTAACATAAGCCCTTATTTGATCCTCAGCATCATAAATATCACCACTCGATACACTTCTAAATGTACTTGGCAGAAACTGGAATATACCAGTTGGGTGTTCTCTTCCAACTGAAAAACCACTTATAGAACCAGTATTCCAATGACTTTCATGTTGTCCAATAAAGAACATCGCTTGAATGAAAAGAACATCATCATCCAAACCTTTTTCAGCTAAAACCTTGTCAATAATCTCAAGGTAAGGTTCAACATTAGAATAGTAATAACTGCCTGCCAACTTTCTATACTTCTCCTGAAGTACTGCAACTTTAACGTTTTCAATTACATCGTCACTCTTTATAACCATAACATTAGCAGTCTGTTTACTAATTATATCACTATCAAAACTTTTGACATTATCAGTCTTAGCTTCTACATTCTTAATTGGATTCACAATATTCACATTCATATCAGAAATTAATGGATAGCTACTACCAAATAATAAAGTAATATTTAGTAAGATAGTAAAGACGACTTGAACCGAACTTCTAACTAGAAATTCTACAAACATCTTTTTAGAAATATTTTTCTTTAAAATATTTCTTCTTCCTTTCTTAATATTCAATTTTAAGCTTAGATTTATATATCTCATAACATTAACTTTACTAAAAAGTTAAAATTATTAATTTTAATGCTTACTAATTTAATAAAACCTGCACTCCTTTTAATTTTCATAAAAATAAAATCAAAATCTTTGGAATCGCCAAACATTTCTGTTTCTTAATCAGGTTAATTAGGGAAAATGAATTTGAATGCAATTTTTATTAAATTTTTAATTAATAAATAGATCCAAATGTATTAATATAAGATGGTTACATTATACTACAAATCAACTATGTCAACAATAAATTACATCGTTTTAATGCTGTTTT
>CAZNER010000030.1:0-16895 GCA_964572065.1 uncultured Candidatus Saccharibacteria bacterium | reverse complement strand
TTTTATTATAATCAAAAAACCTATAGATACGCTCAATAACCAGATTATAGGACTTTTTCCTAAATTAACATATTACTAAATACTAATACAGCAATAATATAACTATATTGTTCAAATTATATAGTCAATACATGTCTATTTCATTGACATATTAACATTTCTATGTGATAATACAGTGTACTATGAATCATCTGTCAATAGATAAACGCATAGCAATAATTATCATCCTCTTGTTACTTCTTGTTAATTTGATCTTCTTACTAATAATTAATCCTCAAAAAACCTATAATAACGGTAATTTCATAAAACAAGAAGAAAAAGATAATGTTTTATTTATTCAAGATAATTACGAAGAACCTAATGGAGAAAAACTGCCAGAATCCACAGATAATAATGATTTGACAAATGAATATTCTAATGGCTCTCCACAAAATTCAGACAGCACATCTGATGACTCAGACTACTTAGAAGACGACCACTATAATTCAGATTCATCAGATAACTCAGATAATAGTACAGATAATTCATCTCCACCTCCACCAGCCCCATTTACGGATTAGAATAAAAATAATAATAACTGATAAACTTGCTGGCTCAATTATCTGCTCGCCTGCTAGCCCGAAAAGCTATGTTATCGTTGCTAGCAGGCAACGCTATGCGTATCATAGCAGGTAGTCGTTGGCTCCATTATCCGTAATGGAGCCTTAATGCAAATCTATACCATCAATATATATTTAAAGTGCATATCTCTTATTGATATTTATCCTATACTAATATATAATATCTATAGCTGCCTCATTAAAATATTTGCTTTAACAAATATGTTTTCACTTTCACAGAAAAAAACCAATTCTGTATCAAAAACATTAGCAACTTCGGTAATTATATTATTGCTTTTTAATGCAGTACTTCCTTTATCAATATTCGCATTAAAGGACAAAACTATACCTTCACCAGACTTATATGAGGATGAATTTGAAGAAGAAGAAACTGTAGAAAATGAGCAAGAAGAATTAAATACAACTCCATCACCCTATAATGATGAAGAAGAGCAAGAAACCGAAGATGAACAGGAAAACTCCGAGACAAATGATGAAATTAATAATGAAACTGAGGAAGATAATTCTAATGATGAAGAAAAATCTAATTTAGCGGCAAAACCTTCAGTTTGGTCAGTAGATGGGAATAGACATTATACAAATGAAAATATTGTCCAAGATTTCGAATATACTATAGATGAATTTGACAATCTAAAAATAGTATTTACAAAACTTCCAACAGAAAGCAGTAAATTAAATATCGAAAAAGTCGATATCGGAGATAAAATAGGAAATGCAAATATAATCGGTAATGCTTATGACATAACATCAGATATGCAAAACGGCGAGTTTGAATTTACTATTTACATGCCTATACCTGCCGATTATTCAAACAAAGAACTTGAAATTAAATATTCTAATGACAATACAAACTTTAACGATATTTCAGGTGAAGAAAATACAAGTAACTACGTAAAAGCTTCAGGAATAGATCATCTTACTACCTATGTCGTTGTAGATAATCCATCACCACCTCCAGTTTCAAACCTGCAAATGATTATAGATAATGAAGATGATGAATGTACTACATCAGGTGGTACATGGACTTTAACAGATAATGCATCAAGTTATAACGGGAATTATCTTTTATCAGATACAACAGTAGGAAGAAGAGCTCAGTGGCAATTTAGTGTAATTGAAAATGGTGAATATGAAATTTATGCACGGTGGCCAGGAGATACTTCTCATGGAAATCCCGTTAATTACACTGTTACTTATCAAGGAGGAAGTACAATTTTACCTATACAGGTAGATCAAACTTCAGGCAGCGGTGGCTGGTATCAATTAGGAACATATAATTATGCAACTGGCTCTACTTATTTTGTAATACTTGAAAATAGCAACGAAGATCCAGACGGTCTTCTTGCAGCTGATGCAGTAATGATTCAGTCAACTGAGTCTCCAAGTGAAGTTTGGGTAGATGATGATTGGATAGGATATAGTAATGGAGATGATTTAGGTTCAGGAAGATATTTTGGTTACAACGGCTTCGCAACTATACAGGAAGGGATAGATGCTGTTTTAGAAGATGGAACTGTTTATGTTGCAGAAGGAAATTATGAAGAACAACTGGATATACAAAAGAACCTAACACTATCAGGTGCTGGAACCGCTTCTACAACAGTAACAAGCCCAGACAATTTAGTTAGTAAATGGACATCTTTAATTAGTGGAACCACTTACTCAAATTATCCAATTGTTTATGTAAATAATGCAAACAATGTTATTATTGAGGATTTTACTATTAATGGTGCTGGAAAAGGAAACGCAAATAACCGCTTCTATGGAATTGCTTATAGAAATGCTGGAGGAACAGTCCAAAACTGCGGAATAATAAATATAAAAGACACGCCAACTAGCAGTGAACGCCATGGGGCAGCTTTTTATAGCGGAGCAAATGATGGAATAACATATAATGTCAATCTTTTAAGCTGTCAAATAAATAACTATCAAAAAAATGGCGTAACTTTAAGTGATTCTATCAACTCTATTATAGCAGGTAATACTATAACAGGAATTGGTCCAACCGATCTAATATCTCAAAATGGAATACAAATATCAGATATCCAGAATTGTCAAATTACTGGAAACTATATAAGCAATAATTTCTTTATACCAGATTCTAATTCTGCAGTAGGAGTATTATCCTTTGAAATCGGATTAAATGTGGCTATTACTAACAACAATATATTTGATAATGAAGTCGGTTTATGGAATCTTCATTATCCTCCTGCTTACTACAGTTCACCAATTACTGCACATCATAATAGTTTCTATGATAATGATAGAAATGCTATTGACGATAGATCAGAATCAGTTTGGGATGATGGATCCGAAGGAAATAGTTGGGATGATTACACAGGAATAGACTTAGATGGTGATGGAGTAGGAGACACTCAACTTCAATACCAGATAGACAACTTTACTATGACTGCACCTTACGCTCAGGATAATTATCCTCTTACTACAAACTATCTAACAACACCAGTAATATTGGCTCCGCCAAATACAGCATTTTACCCTACAAGTGCATCAGAGGTAGATTGGACAGATTCTGACGGCACCTTCCCTTCATTTGAATATCAGTTTGAAGCTTATGGTGATACTGCTTATTCAAATTTAGTATGGGATTCAAGCGGATGGATAACAAATTCAGAAATCTCTACATTAGGAATACCTGATGGAATGTATTATATAAGAGTAAGAGCAAGAGACAGTGAAGGAAATGAATCTTATTGGAGTAATGGAGTAAGTAACACCTATGTAATTGTTCTAGATACAAATCCTCCAGTAACAACTTTGACATCACCTGCGGATGACACTTACTGGAATACTGATATACCAATACAAGGTACAACTGAGGATTATTCAACACTTCTTTACGTTGATATTTATTATAGAAATACAGGAACCATTGATCCATGGACATTAATAGAAACACTTACAGATAGCGATGGAATAAATAATCCATTCGACTGGACATATAATTGGAATCCGGATTTAATGCCGGCATCAAATCCGCCACATGAAGGTAGCTATGATATAAGAGCAATTGCAACTGATATTCTTGGACATATTGAATCAGATGGGCATGCAACAAATATTACTTATGATATAACTGATCCAGTCCCGGTAATTACCCAGCCAAACAATAATGAAGTAGTTAATGGTACTATAAATATAACCGGAACAATAACTGAACTGCATTTAGATAATTATGAACTATCAATTCATCCAGTAAGTGACCCATCAGACATAACATTTATTGCCAGCGGCGGAAATACAAATGTTTCTGCTGATTTCAATACAACAATTCTTCCAGATGGCGAATATGTCTTAAATCTTGAAGCTGTTGATAGAGCAACAAATTCAGCAGAAGATTCAATAAATATAATCATTGACAATACTCATCCTACAGTCGAGATTACTTATCCAATACAATTTTATCTTTCAGATATTTTCACTATTCGAGGTACAGTTGAAGATGACAACCCTTATTCTTATGAATTAATTATAGAAGACGGAATTGGAAACTATGTTGAAGGAACTGGTCTAATACTAGAACCAAATTCATTTAATAATCAACCTATCATGAGCTGGGATACAACAGGCATAAACGGACTTCATACTATAACTCTTACAGCACAGGATGAAGCCGGAAATCAAAATGATGATATTATAACAGTCATTATTGATAATATTGATCCAGATGCAAATATAACTAATCCTCATGATGGTGATACTGTTGGAGGAACAATTTCTATAAATGGGAATATAATAGATGACAACTTTGATGAATATACTCTTACAATTTATCCTAATGGTGACCCGGGTAATATAGTTGAAACATTTAACGGAATTTCACAATCTTTTACACATGAATTCAATACATTAACTTATATTTCGCAGGATCCAAATTTCGGCGACGGCGTTTACACAATCGAATTATATGCCCTTGATTTAGCAGGGCATGAAGATACTACAACAATAAATATAACAGTTGATAATACAAAACCATTTATTGAACCTGAACTCGAGGATTCCAACTATAATGAAGGAGATAATATAGAAGTTGATATAACCGGTAAGGATGATATTTCTTTAGATCAGCTTTGCTACCAAATTGTAGAAATAGACGGCGGAGTATTTACATGTCTTTCAGGAAATGGAGTAGAGTACACTTGGACTTTAGAATTAACTACTCTATACCCGCAAATGCTGCAGAATGGAGTTTACCAATTAGAATACTATTTGCTGGACTCATCTACTCCTGCAAATCAAAGTGACAGCGATCCTGACACTACTGGAGACCAAAATTACATAACCACTTTTACTGTAAATAATGTCAAGCCGAATGTTATACCACCAACCGATCAAGAAATTATAGAAGGGCAGAGTACAAATAAACTTACAGCTTCGTTTACTGATCCAAGTTATATCGAAGGTTCAGGAAATGATCCAGATGATGCACCATGGACTGTTACTATAGATTATGGAGATGGAACTAGTATCAAAACTATTGCAGTAATGAATGAACCCGGCGAATTTTCAATACCATCACATACTTACATTTACAATGGAATTTATACAGTAACAATTAAAGTTGCTGAAAGTGAAGATGGAAGCAATGAAAGCGGTATTGCTATATTTAAAGTAAAAGTAGAAGACAAACAACCAACAGTAAGTATATCAGCATATCCATCTAATAAAGTATATGCATGGGTGCCTATTACATTAACAGCTAGTGTTGAAGGAGGAAATGAGCCTTATACATACGAATGGAGCGGTATCTGCCAAGGCAGTAACCCTCAAACAACAATTAAAGCCAGACCTGGAATTTATACCTGCACTATCAAAGTCACAGATGTCGATGGAGACAAAGTTACAGAAACTATGACACTGACTTTTTATCCACATATTATTGATACTGCAGATGATCAAGATGAGACAGATGAATCTAATGATAATGACACAGACGAATCAGAGAATGTCCTAAGTATTGTAGATTGCGGCAAGAAATCGAAAATTTCCGGATATGTATTTATAGATGATAATAAGAATAATAACAAGGATGAAGACGAAAAAGGCTTAAATAACATTCAAATTGAAGTCTATTTTGACGAAAGTGAAAACGGAGATAGAATAGCATCTGCAAAAACAAATAATGAAGGATACTGGGAAACTGAATTGTGTCAAGGAGAATATTCACTTACAATTAATCTCGAAGATCTTCCGGATAATGCTGAACTTGAATGGGGGAATTATATATTCATTACAGTTGAAGAAAATGAAAATATTAATAATATAAACTTTCCAGTAATAAAATACGGTTCATTTTTAGAACAATTTAATGTTCTCTGGTGTATTTTGCCATTTGTATTCATCTTAATAGTTAGTATATTTTTGTACTTTAAAAACAAAAAGAGTAAATAATTAGCACAAAACTTACATAAAAAACTCTGATTTTTGCCTTATTTGACTAATATTTTCGACTTTAGTATAATGAATATATATATTTTGCGGTATATATATTAATTATATAACCATTAATGGAGCTTAGAATTACAATTGTTACAATTCTTATATTATTTTTAATCAACTCTGTTTTTTCGCTCGTTTACAAAGATAATATCCGAAACACAGCAAATGCAAGTAACGAATCATACTATTCTCCAATTTTCTCAAAAGATTTAAAAACTAAAGTAGGTGTTGTAGAAATTGAAGAAGATACTGAAACAAAAGAAAATGAAAATGAACCTACTGAAGATGCAACTCAACCAGCTAATTATATATATTATACACCTGCTGTTACAACAACACCCCAAGATGAACAACCAACAGATACACCACCTCCTGCTGATACCCCACCTCAAGACGAAACTGAAACCCCTGATGAAGGAGATAATGAGGAGGAGGATGAAGGATTCCCTGACATAGTAATTGGAGGATAAAATTTATCAACAAAACCAATATTTATTGAATAATTATAGATAAGCATCTTGTTAGAATTGCATTATAATATACACAATGTGAAAAAGAATATTTTAAGTTTTATAAAAAAACAGCCCAAAAAAAGACCTGTTAAAGCAAAAAAAAATCAAGGATTACTACAAAAAATCAGCAAACTTGGTCCTATGTTTATGCAGGTATTAACTGCAGTTATAGTCTTCTTAATCATACTTGTTTTCTTCAACTACGACTTGCTTGACAGGCTTCAGGATTCTATTGCAGACACTCTTTTATACAAAAACACAAGTGATCCAGAAATTTTAATCATAGCAATAGACGACAAGAGCCTCCAAGAGTACGGCAGGTGGCCATGGGACAGGGACATTCAGGCAAAAATACAGGAAAAATTAAACTATTTCAATGTAAAAATAGTTGGATGGAACATCACCTATTTCGAACCCTCAGACAAAGATCAAGCCTTAGCAGAATCATTTAATTCTGACGTACCAGTTATATTATCATCAGCTATAAATCCAAGCTGGCAGTCAGGATATGTTGAACCAACTGAAGAACTGCAAAGCGAGAACACAACACTTGGTTTTGTAAACCTAAGAAGTGATAAAGACGGAAAAATAAGATCAACTCCATTATATGAATATGATAGAGATGACAGCTGCAGAAAAAGTTTTCCTCTTGTTATGTATGAAAAATATCTAGGCAGGTCATATAAAAACCCCTGCGAAACAGGTACATCGGGTATTCCATTAGAGAATGGAAATGATTTAATAATTAATTATGCAGGTCCGCCTGGAACAATTCAAACAATTTCTGTTGCAGATTTTTTAGAATATGATGTCATACCTGAGTCGCTGAAAGACAAGCTCGTTATCGTAGGTGTAACAGCAAAAACAGCACAGGATTATAAATTGACGCCAACAAGCTCATCATTTATGTCTTCAGCTGAAATAATGGCAAACGCTTTATATACATTAAAAAACGGCAATTTTATTTATCGTGAAGATCCCGAATACGTTATATTAGGCATATTTATAGTTTCAGCAATTATAGTTTTTATAATGAGATTCCAGAAATCACTATTTGGTTCTATAATAACCTTTGGAGTTATTAATATTTACATCCTATTTGCTATATGGCAGTTCTCAAATGGAATGATAATGGATATAATTTATCTTCCTCTTGCAGGTATCACTGCTTGGATTACCCAGTTAGTTATAAATTTCTATATCAATACCCAATCAGAATTATATATTAGAGGTGCATTTGAACACTATGTTTCTAGAAAAGTACTAAACGAAATCATTAAAGACCAGGATAAACTTTCCTTAGGCGGAGAAACAAAAGTAATGACTGTATTGTTTTCAGATATTAGGAAATTCACCTCATTAGCAGAAAAAATGTCCGCTAAGAAATTGGTTAATCTTACTAATAAATACCTTAATAGCATGTCAAATGTAATTCTTGACAATGACGGCTATATTGATAAATTTATTGGAGATGAAATTATGGCATTTTGGGGAGCACCAATTAAGGATAAAGACCATGCTTATAATGCATGCATTACTGCAATTAATATGATGAAAGAATTAAACAAGTGGAAAAAGGAAGAAACGATAAACAAAAAGAGTTTCAATATGGGAATAGGAATTAATACAGGATCAATGGTAGTCGGAAATATTGGATCTGAAGAAAAATTCAGCTATACTGTATTAGGCGATAGTGTAAATCTTGGCAGCAGGCTTGAAGAACTTACAAAATTATATAAAGTTCCGATTATTATTTCAGATTCAACTTATAAACAACTCAAATTTAACAATAAAATATACAATCCTAAAAATCCCAGAAAGAAAAACTTGGTTTTTAGAGAATTGGATACTGTCCAAGTAAAAGGAAGAAAGACACCAGTAAAAATATATGAACTCATTGGACAATACAAAACCTGTGAAGTTAGAATTAATGATATCAATAAATTTGAAAATGCATTAAAAAAATACAGAAATGGAAAATGGACTCAAGCAGAAAAAGATTTCAGAAAACTTGAAAAAAAGGACCCTGCAGTAAAAGTTTTCTTAAACAGACTGGAAAATTCAAATATTACAAAGACAAAGAACTGGAATGGAGTTTGGATAATGCATAAAAAAAGATTTTAAAATTTTAATAAATAATTATGGATAAAAAATATATGTTTCAAGCTATAAAGAAAGCCAAAAAAGGACTACAGAATGTAGGAGAGGGACCATTTGGAGCCTGCATTGTTAAAAATGATAAATTAATTTCATTTGGTAATAATACTGTAGTAAAAGATAATGATCCTACGGCTCATGCTGAGATAAATGCTATAAGAAAGGCTTGTAAAAAGCTCAATTCTTTTAAATTAGACGGCTGCGAAATTTATTCTACCTGTGAACCATGTCCTATGTGCCTTGCAGCAATTTATTGGGCTAGAATTGATAAATTATACTATGGTTGTACAAGATATGAAGCAGCTGAAATAGATTTTGATGACCAATTCATCTATGATGAATTTAAAAAAGCCCAAGAGGAACGTAAACTTAAAACAATTCCAGATTTCTGCCATAAGGAATGTCTAGAACTTTTCAAAATTTGGAAAAACAAATCAGACAAAATTGATTACTAAAAGAAACTTTTAATCAGCCTAGCCATTTTGTCTGGATGATCAAAAAATAATGCATGTGTACAATCAATTCCTTTGATTAATCTGAACTCTGAATCTTTTATAAATTCAGCTAACATCTTCGTCTTTTCAGGAAACACAATTTCATCATGATCTCCTGCAATAACTAAAGTCTTCTTTTCTATCCTTTTAGCTTTTTCAGAAAGTTCGGCATCTTTTAAATTATTCCAAATCTGTGATGTAGCTTTGAGATTCATTCTTTTAAAACTATATGATATACAGCCGTTTCTTTCTTCAATTGAATAATAATGCTTATTAAACATCTTCAAGGTTTTTGTAAGAGTTTCTTTTTTTATTCTATTTTTTAAACCATCTACTACATTAACCAATTTTTCCATTCTTGATGCAAAATCAAAAGTTTTTTCAATAATTCTCATATTTATACATGATTTATTCCAAGGGGCAGCTTGAATTATTACTTTACTAATATATTCATCATAATCACTAGCAAGTTTTATCCCAACCATACCTCCAAGTGAAGCTCCAATTAAATTAAAAGGTTTAAAATCTAGGTGATCACATAATTGTATTATTGATTCTGAATAGGATTCTAGAGTATGAGATACAGTTTTCAACTTATCAGACAAGCCAAAACCTGGAAAATCAGGGGCTATAATCTCAAAATCATTCTTAATAAAACTAATTGTCTCATCAAAATACCTGCAATTTGAAAAAAGACCATGAAGCATCAAAATTTTAGGTTTTCCCTTTTTACCTTTATGAATATAACCTATTTTAGCTTTATCTAAAATTACTTTTTTCATATCTAATACTAATATAAAATCACATTTTAATACAAAGTGAGAAAGATGTGAACTTTATAAAACCACTGTAAAATACGGTCTCAGACCGCATTACTTAAATACTATTTTATGCGATCAGGAAATCGCATTCTAATTCCTTTTTATCTTCCTCTTTTTGTTTATAAAAAATGTCTAATAAATTATTATAGTTCGGGATATTTTATATATTTTCTTGTTAAAAAATCTGATTGATAATTGTTATATCATCGGGGTGTGGGGTTGATTACGTCCGGATGTTCACGGCAATTAGATTGTTTACTGTGGGACTTAATCAACCCCACGAGTTTTGGTACTTTTGCGGCCAAAAGTACAAAGGAAGAAACTTAAATATAATTTAATAATAAACTGGATATATTTAATAACAATCATTACATTAATTAAAATGTATAATTTCATAAACTCGTAAATCGAGACATGTAATAAAACCATTATGCGAAGAAAATTTTTTCTAATCTTTACTAACAAACATTTTATCTCTAAACCTCTATCAATCCCTTCCTCAAATATTCCAAATTCCCATTTCCTTTATACTTTATCACAGTAGAAGCACTTATGCCTGTACTATCTTCTCTAATAGAATAATCAACTAACTTTAAAAATTCTTTATCTATTTGAGAATACCTTATTGGTGTCTCTTCTCCAAAGAAATTAGCTGATGTCGCAACCAATGGTGATCCTAATTTGCCTATCATTTGCTGTAATTGAGGGGAATTAGGTACTCTAATACCGACTTTATCTGTTTGGCCCATAATCTCTTGAGGCACAATTTCAGAAGCTTTAACAACAATAGTAAGCGCACCAGACCAATATTTTTCCATAATGCTGTTCAAACATTTATCTATCTTAACACCTATTAAAGTTCCTGCCATTTGTTGGTTTTCTACTAACACAGCTGTTGGCTGGCTAAAAGACCTATTCTTTATATTATACAATCTTTTAATTGCTTTCCTATTACTCATTGAGCAACCAATTCCCATAACAGTATCACAAGGGAAAGTTATAATGCCACCGCTTTTTAAAACTTTTAAAGCCTTCTTATACATAATCTGTCTTAAATTTGAATAAATATACCAAAAGATAAAGCTATAGCAGATATGATAACAATAACTTTATATATCCAACTAGCCTCCTTTTTAATTATAAACCAAATGCAGAAAATTATAATATACTGCAATACCATTGAAAAATTACCTACTAAAGAAAGCAATGTCTCAAAATCAAGGAAACTAAAAACCATCAGCCATATTAATATCGTAGTAATCACCAACACCGATACTTTAGGAGATAACTTATAATCATAATTTAAAATCTCTTTAATATTATTTGCTATTAAAATAAATGAGGTAAATATAGCAAATAACGTTAAAACAGAAAGAATATTTGATAGGAAAATATACTTAGCACCAAATGAATCTATCAAAGTACTAGTTAAATTATCTCCAAATGCTAAAGTTAGAACAAGACCAAAAATTATATATATAAAAGCAGTTATTATTGTGGAAACAGATACTACTACATTGTAATCTTTCTTATTATAACCAATTATCTCATCAATAACCGGCACAGTTGTAACTGAAAACATCGCAAAAATTGAAACTCCAAAAATTAATGAAAAATAATTCCAATTTAGTGAAGATATATTATCTGAACTTATCTCAGGAATTGAAATAGCAACTAATAATATAATAGATGAAATAATAATCACAATAGCCAGAGTCGAAATCCTTGAAATAACTTTCATCCCGTACTTCATTACAAAAATAGAAATCATGACAAACAGCAATCCTAAAAAACTAGCACTTAGATTTATATTAAAATTACCAACTAAAAATCTTAATGACTCTCCAGCTAAAATACTGTAAGCAAGAAGGATACCAAAAGATCCAATTATTACAATAAAAGTTACTATATGAGACAGAGAATAATTAAGATATTTATTAGTATACCCTGGGAGCTGTTTATTTCCTTTATCTTTTAATACAATTGAACTATAGGCAAGATTACCTACTAAAGTCAATAAACTTACTAACACCAAACAGCCTATTCCCCAAAAGGTGCCAAATTTATAGATAGAATAGGGCAGAGCTAAAAAACCAACTCCAATGGTACCGGCTACCATTGTGAAAACAGCTTTTAACTTCTTGTTCATTATCTAATTATTTTGCCTGAAATATAATCAATTTGCAAATTAAAAATTAAAACTGCTATAATTAATTATAGTTTTAAGTAATCCTTAAATATACAGAAAGTAAACACAGACTGAGAGTTTACAAAAAGATGAAATACATTTAAATATTTAAATAAGAATTTCCAACTTAATGGGAAATGAGGTTATTATAGTAATATAATAATAAACAAAGGTGGTACCGCCAAAATGCGAATTACGAATTATCTCAATTGACCCTTGTTTTTATATCAAACACTGGTATAAAAATGAGGGTTAATTATTTACTATAAATAAAAATATTATGTCAAATAAGCAATTAACTAAAATTTACAGTTTATATAATTTTCAGTATTTCTATTGAGATTATATCGTATTGATTGTATATTTATCTTAAATAATATTATTAATAATTAAAATGAAAAAGAAAAATAATAAATCAAAAAAAGCAAATGAAATAAAAATATGGAATAAATATATTGACAAGGTATCTATAAAAGAACCTCAAATGGATGTTGTTACAGATCCTGACAAAATCGATGAAGCATTAACCCGAGGAGTTAAAGATATTTTTCCTAAACAAAAGGATCTAAAAAAACTTCTTCTGTCAGGAAAAAGGATTAAACTTTATACAGGAATTGATCCTACAGCAAACTTCCTTCATGTTGGGCATTTCATCTGGATGAGAAAATTAGCACAATTTCAAAAACTTGGACACCAAGTGATATTTCTTATTGGCGGATTTACAGCTATGATAGGAGATCCGGACAAACAATACACACGCGAACCTCTCACAAAACAACAAGTTTGGAACAACTTTAAGGATTATAAATCAACAGCATCAAAAATATTGAATTTCGACTGGAAGGATAATCCTATTACGATTCTAAATAATTATGATTGGTTATCAAAAGTAACATTAGAAGATTGGCTGCAGATAATGGGAAAAATTACACTTCAAAATATATTATCCCACGATATGTTCAGAACAAGACTAAAAGAGGAGAAACCAATAAGACTTCATGAAACAATGTATCCGTTAATGCAGGGATTTGATAGTACTGTAATGCAGGTTGATCTTGAAGTCGGAGGCTCAGATCAAACCTTTAATATGTTGACAGGAAGGACTCTTTCAAGAGAACTCACTAATAAAAACAAGTTTGTTCTAACATTAAAACTCCTAACTGACACAAAGGGAGAAAAAATGGGAAAAACAACTGGTAATGCAATCTCATCTCTCGATGCTCCTGAAGATATGTATGGAAAAATTATGTCATGGACAGATGAAAAACTTTTAGAAAGTTTTGAATTACTAACTAACATTGACTTAAATACAGTCAAAAAAGGCATTAAATCAGGAAAACAAATGCTGTTAAAAAAACAGCTCGCATTTGAAATTGTTAAGATGCTCAATGATGAAGAAATATCTCGAAAAGCTCAAGAACATTTTGAAAAAACTGTACAAAAAGGAGAGACTCCTGATGAAATGAAAGAAATCAAGTGTAAAAAGGAATTAACAGCACTTGAGTTAGTGAAAGAACTTGTTAAAAAAGGAATAATAGCAAGTAATGCTGAAGCAAAACGGCTAATAAAACAAGGAGGAATAGAGATAGAAGGTAAAAAAGTAAAAGACTTCGAACAAAAAATTAAACTGGAGAAGGGGAATGTCGTTAAAGTTGGCAAAAGAAAATTTGTTAGAATTAAGTAGAATGCGATCTCCTGATCGCATAATTTAGCACTTAAAGACTGATTCCATTACCTGCCTCGCCTTGTGAGTCAAGGCGGATCCGCCTATAACGCTATTTGTTGGTTCCATTACTGACAATGGAATATTAATACAACTTGTGTTCTAAACGGGAATTAATATTGTATCTATATCACAAACTCTTTACCTAAAAAGATTCAATTCTTATCAAATTCTCCATTTTTTATTCTTCTTTTGATTTCTCTATATCCTTCAATAACTTTATCTAATGTCAAAACATCTTCAATAACAACATTCATCACTTTTCCTACATACTGCATACCAGTCTCTAGATCAACACCATTGTAAACCAATTGTCTTCCTACTTCCGGATTAGTTACTATATCAGTACCTCGTATACCTATTGTACTATAAGTACCTGTTGTATATAGAGTTACCGCAAAACCACTGTCTTCACTATATAAAAAAACTGAAATAAATTTCCAATTTACTACACCTGTATTAACATCTATATGTTTTACAACAATTATAGTGTAGTCATTAACACCTTCACTGACAATTATCTCAGGTGCAACTAAACCGCTTTCTTGAGAAACAAATAATGCTTCTATTTGTCTCTTTGGTGAAACATCAACTGCTTCTTGTTCTCCTGTAACTACTTGTTGTGTATCTGGACTTGTCATAAGATTTTATTTATATTTTAATTCACAAAAACCGTCAATTACTAATAATATCTCTCTATCCTGTAATGACTCCATTTTTCAATCCTAATAAATAATATATGAAACCTGCTAATTCCCCCATCAAACCATCTATTCTCTAGAACAATTACCCTTCTTAGTCTTCTATACTTAAGATAGTATAAATTTTAGGGTTTTAGGGAAATGTTACTGCGGTGGAACTGTTGAATGACGTTTGTTCACTAGAGCAATTAACATTTCCCTAATCTTTTTTTAGGGTATTTTTTGAGATCAAAAAATACCCTGTTTTTATACTAAGAAATATCTTCCATTATTAGCCTTATAAACTTTTACAAAAAAGTTCAACGACATATCTTACAGAAAGATATTGATTCAATTATTATTAATGTTCTTCCAATCTTTGCAATATCTGAGTTCCAATTACCTCTCGACCTTCCATATTTTGAACAGTAACAACTCTACCTTCTATTTTTCCTATAATCTCCGCTCTTAGATTTCCCTTTTCTGATTCGATCATTTTTTAAATATTAAATGTTAGATTTAACCAATTTCATTAATACGCATTAAAGTATCAGCTATTTCGGAAACATTTGGACCGCCATCACTCTGAGATACTACATCTATATGTTCTACTTCGCTAACTATATAATTTAATCTAAAACGTCGATTTAAAAGTCTAATACTTATACTTTTACCCCCTTTTCCATATTCAACTGGAACATCAGGTTCTACCTCTTCGATTTCAACTTCTGTAAAGTTAAATATTAAATTCCCTTCTATCTGAGGCACACAACTTCCAGCTGCAACTACCCATCCGCCATCCTCATTTCTATATGCAAATACTATTCTCAAACCATTAGACTATTGAATAGAAACAGCAACAGCACAAGTTTGTTGATTCGATAGATGTCTTTCTATACATTCTCTCCTGGTTTCTAATCCACTTACTTCAGTTTCCCCCTCTGTTGTATCTAAATCTGCCATATTATAAATTTTAAAGTAATAATTTAATAACTGACTCCTAAATCAACTTTTTAAATTTAATCCTTTTATTAATTCTCTATAATAACTTATAACTTCTGAAATATCACCAACAACAGCATCCCATTCAACACTAACTAATTCTCCAACATTCTCTATATCAACACCTGGCTCAAGACCTGTTCTAGTCATTATAAACATTCTTCCATGAATACCTATTTCCATATAGCTTCCTACTGGTCCAGTATTAGTTAATAAAACACATCCACTATCAATCAATTTTATAACTAAAAAGCTATAAGAATTATAGCCACAATAATTTGTTTTCACCACAACAATTGCATGGTTACTATTTTCAAATGCAACTAATCCTGGCCATCTCATTTCACTCAACACTTGCAACTGACTTCTGAAATCTCCATTATATTCGTGTTCTACATTCCCTTGTACTCCATTATCAGGACCTGCTAATTGTGACATATCTAAATTATTAAAAATAAATTATTTTGGACATTTTCTTTATCTATTTTTATCACGAATTACATATATAATCAACCTATATTGATAGATTAATACTATAGAATAATTATTTTTCAGTTTTTCTTTCAACAATTCTATTTAACTCTATTCCTAATCGACTGTAATGTGGAATATATAAAGGTTTGTTTACACAATTTGGAAAGCATGCATTAGTCCAAGATCCAAGAATTACATCACAACCATAAATATCATTTCTAAATTGATGCATTTCTGCTGGTGTTAAGCTTTCTCCAGTTAAATAACGATTATACCTAACCAAACTAACTAAAACAATTGAATCTTCATTTTCAACTTTCACTCCATAACAACCAACTTCCATTTCACCATATTCTCTATATAGATAGACATAACCATCAAAAATGAATCTGTTATTTGCTTGCTCAGTTTTTAAGCACAGGTCTTCTTCCATAAACTTTTCACCGATACAATATATACTGATTATATCAACTCTTTCCTCTTTTTGTCCAATAATAGTTAAATTCTTTATATAGATATAAAATAATTCAGAACATATTTGACAAAATTATAATAATTGTTAAACTTTAGGTAATTATATATCTTGGACAACTATGCACATCAAATCTAATAGTCAATTGTCAGATAGAATTTCAAACTTATATTCCAAAAATATACTAGATACAGCTCTAATTTATCTAATGAATGAAAAGTCATTCTGTATTTACGGTCTACCTGGATATAAAATGGACATTTTCACTCAAAAATTACTCGCATTAATAAAC
>CAZNER010000029.1:0-22311 GCA_964572065.1 uncultured Candidatus Saccharibacteria bacterium | reverse complement strand
AGATTTGGATGAATTTACTTATTTTTTTAAAAGGGGAATTAATTTCAATTTCCTCTACGAAATATTTATTTTTTCTTTTAGGTAAACAAAATACTTTTTTAAAAGTAAATGAATGATTTTTATTATTAACTTTTCTAAATCTTAAAGATGAAAAATAATGGTATAAGTGCCAATCATCTGTATCAAAATATATATCTATTTGTGATACTTCTTGATTTAGCGTATAACCAAGTTTGCCAATTCTATTGATAAATTCTTTTAAAGGTATTTTTAGGTTTAATTTTATTTCTCTTTCTTCAGCCATATTAAGCTATAGATCTTTAACTAAGTAAGCATAAACATTTATATTGAAATCCGAGAGTTCGATCATTTCATAGTCTTTTCTAACAATTAAGTCGTAACCTTTATCAAGAGCGATTTTTCTTAATTGGGGATAATCTAAACTTTTATAAATTAAATCTGCACAACCTAATTCTTTTCTATGAATATCAGGTTTTCTCACTCTGATTAATGAAATAGTTTCTTTTTTGTAATTTATAGGTTTTTTTAGTAAGTATTTAAATCCGTTATTTGCAATTTCTTCTTTGCCAATTTTTCTTAATTCTTTTTCCAGATTTTTAAAATCATCTTTGGATTCCGAAAAGATTGTAAGATAATTAATTTTAAAATTGAAGTTTGGATAGCATATTCTTTTAAGTTTTAAAATTTCAAGAATTATTTGTTCTATACGATTAAGTAGCTTCATTTGAAGTATTATTTATTTAGTGACATGTTATTCGTCTTCGTAATCAATCCCATCAACTAATTCAATATCGAAATTACCATTATCCTTACTTTTTAGTAAAATAAAACCTCCATCATAAGCTTTTATATATTTTTTCTTAAGAATCTCATTAAATAATTGAGTCATAAATCCGCCATGAGTTACTGAAATGACATTATTATAATTCATTTTCTGTATTTTACTTACAGCAGTTTTTACTCTTTCAAGAAAGTTTTTTTTAGTTTCGGATCCAAGAACATAACCCCCTTCTAATTCTGCCTTAAATAATTCTGGATATTCTTTTTGAGCTTTTTCTTTATTCATTCCACTTAATAAGCCATATCCATTTTTCTCCTTAAGATAAAGGTAATTTTTTTGTGGAATAGAAAGTAGGTTTGCTATGATACGTCCGGATTCCACAGCTCTTTGTAAAGGAGATGTTAGTACTATATCAAATTTAATTTTAAGATTTGAAATTTTATTTACTGTTTTTTCAAGCTGAAGATATCCTTTAGGAGTTAATGGAAAGTCAGCCCATCCTCCATACTGGTTTGTTAAATCATCTACTGATTCACCATGGCGGACAAATAATATTTTCATATTATAAATGCTAATAATTAACGCCTTTATTTTACTCAATTGGGAGGTTTATGTAAAATTGATATAATTCTATTATATACTACAATAATAAATATATTAAGGTTTACTGATTATATTGTAAGATACTTAGATATTAAATTTGTTAATTCTCTCCTTGCTTTACCTTCAAAATTATGATTTCCATCTATTTCAATAAGTTTAATTTTCGAATTTTTGGAAATTTTACTGAATTCAGTCTCAGTTATTACTTGATCAGATAAAGCTCTTATAAAAATTACTTCAGAGTTTTTAGCAAGATGAGAATATAGCTTTGGTGGATTTACGCTTTTCATTTCTTTCCAGAAATTTTTTTTAATATAAGTTAAACTCCCATCAGATCTTTTTAAGATGCTAGTTCCATTTTCATCTATTTTTGTTCCAGATCGGTTAGAAAAATACTTTTTTATTCCTGAATATGGAGATGAAGGAGGACCGGATAATAAAAGTACTTTATTTAGATTTTTAATTCTTGCAAGCCCGACTATTAAACATCCCATTGAATGAGCAATTATGTTAACTTCATTGGGGCTGAATTTGTTTTTAATATAGGAATAGACTTTTTTAAGCATTTTAGATTGAATGCTGTAGGGGTAAACTTCTGTTGAATTGTCTTTCTCATTTATAAGGGAATAGTCAAATCTAACAATTAGGAATTTGTTTTTTAAATTATCTCCCAAATCATTAAACATACCGCGATCGTCTCTTTGTACACCAAAACCATGTGAAAATATCACTACCTTACCTGTGTTTTCATTCCCTTCATATTCTCCTTTAATAGAAATTTTAGAAGTTAATTTGCATTTAAATTGGTTAAGGTTCATAGTTTATTATTTATACTTTAGATACTTCTTGCCATATCGGGGTAAAGCCTAATAGTAGTGAAGATATGTTGGCTAGGAAAGATAATTTTATTGCTAGTTTTACGTTCTTAAAAAATAGATATAATAAAAGACTTTCAAGTAAAAAAACAGATAATTCTGATACTATAAAGCAGAACAAATTATTTTTAATAATTACTGGAAAAAGAAACCATACCATGGGTAGAGTTATAACATTAATTATCAATGATCTAAAAAGAATATTTATATTGAGTCTTTTAAGAAGTATAATGTAAATTAATGATTCAATTACCCATGTTATTATTAGAGCCTTACTGAATAAGGTATTCATTTCTTTTTCTTAGCAAGTAATACTATTATAATTATGATTACTATTATGGTTGTAAATATTCCACAGCAACAGACCCCACAACATAAATAGCTGCCTATACCATTATCATAGAAATCAGGGAAATATGGATAAGGTGCTAAATCTAATCCGATTTGTGCAATAGTATCTAGTAAGTAATTCATGAGTTATAAATAAAAATTTAACTAAGATATTTCTTTTTAATCTTATTAATTGTTGGTCTTATGATATCGATTAATTTCAGTCTTTTTTTATAATATTTAGTATTAGTTTTTTTCAGATTTTTAAGAAACTCTTCCTTTGTGGAAAAGTTATCCATTTCGATAATAGAATTAGAAATTTCTCTTGCTATATGGGCATCTGATCCGATAAATGGTGTTATATTGTTATCTTTTGCATAGTTTTCAGCTTTTATATTAAATATATTTATTTTAGTTCTTGAATTGAAAATTTCTATAGCATCAATTTCATCTTTAAATATATCTAAATTATTTTTCCCAATACCTAATCGCATAATATCAAATGGATGAGGTGCAAAAACTAATCCACCCTGTTTTTTAATTTCATTAATAGCAGATTTTAAAGAGATCAGATCTCCATTTTCTTTTTTACAGTTAATAGTCTTTTTAATAAATAATCCTATTATTTCCCCCTGTTTTGTTTTAACCTCTTCCCCAACTATTACTTTAATATTATTTTTATTTAGTTTTTTCTTATATTCAAAGCCTGCATCTGCATTACAATGATCAGTAAGACCTACACAGTTGATATTATTCTTATAGCATTGATTAATAATATCATTTAAGGTAACATTTGAATCGTGTGAAAATTCAGTATGTATATGTAGAACAATTCTATTTGGCATAAAAGTTGTATTTTCGAAATTATGTATATATATTGTAAGATAGAATTTATTTAAATTCAATTATATTTGATAATAATAGAATATGTTAGAAAAAGTAAGAGAGCCTACAAAGCCGATAGCAGATAATTTAGCAAAAAGATTGAAGTGGTTATCGCCTAATGCTATTACTATAATTGGTTTTTTATTAACAGCTATACCAGTATTTTTCTTTTGTAATGGTAAACCTAGGTTGGGTGGAATTGGGATTCTAGTTACCTTTTTAGATTTTCTAGACGGAGCTGTTGCAAGGTATTCTAAAAAAGTGAGTTTATTTGGGGAAGTATTGGATGCCTCACTGGATAGAATTGTAGATGCTTTAATAATTTTCTCCATAGCACAAGGAGGTTTTATTAGTTGGAGTTTAGCCTTTTTGGTATTAATAGGTTTTTATATGGTAAGTTATATTAGGGCAAGGACTGGAGAAGCAACAGCTAAAAAGGTTAAATTAGATGTAGGAATCGCTCAGCGAGGTGAAAGACTAATATTAATTATGCTGGCTTCGGTATTATATATTGATAAAATTACATTACCTGTACTTGAATTGGAATTAAACAGTCTTAAAATTATCTTCGGTGTTTTAATGTTTTTAACATGGCAGACAGCAATTTGGAGATTTATTATGGCTTATAAAAAAATTAAGCGATTAAATTCAGATAATTAATGTAATGAGTAACTTTAATCCAAAAACATGTGATTTGAATTTCTTAAAAGGTACTGTATATAAGGATATGCGGAAGATTGGAGGAAATGCATTTAGAGATATTAAAATGAGTTTAGATTTAGGTACAAGCTCCGATTTAATATATTATTTAAAGTCCCATTCTAAATTATTAAAAAATTTATCTGGTAATGAGACAGCTGAATTTATAGCAAAAGGAGGATTTTCTTGTGTGTATCTAATTAAAGATGGAGATGAGAATCAGGTCGTTGTTAAAAGGAGTCATGATGGTTGGGCTCCTTTACAAGTAGGAAAAAATATATATTTATATTTCCCTATTTGGATGGTTGAGGTATTTATTTCAAATTATAGAATAACAGATGAGTCATTGCATAGGGATGTATATGATTATGAAGAATTGTTAAAGCCTTGTTGGGGGAAAGATAGGGTAAAAATTGAAAGTAAAGAATTTTCAAGATATTTAAATATGGCTTTGTATATGGTTGATCACTTTCTACCCGATTTCTCAATTAAGAATATTTATTCACAGGAATTCTGGGATAAGTTACTTGAAAGGAAAATTCATAAAAATTTTGATAAATTAAAAAAATATTTGAAAAATACTAAAACAGAAGTGTCATTAGTTCCAGAAGAGGAAAGATATATTTTGTATGATGAATTTTCGAGTTCTCTACAAACGATATTTATTCAAGATGCTATGAGAGGTAAGGAGGAAATTATTCCTGGTAAAAAGATGGCATTTCCCTTTGAACTTATTTCTAAAGGTGTAATTCCGAAAGAGATGCCGAAAATTATGATAGAACATCTACTTAGAACTATTGAGATATTTGTTGAACAAATAAATCGTGATTGTGATGTAAAAAAAGTTCCAGATTTTAGGCCACTTGAGAGTTGGAAAGCTTTTCCTCCTACACCATCTGAGATGTATATAGCTGAGACTAGTAATTTGGTAGTAAATAATAATAATGGTAAGGATATAAATGTATCTTTAGTAGATACACATTTTATGCTTGAGCCTAAAGGTAATTTGTTGTACAGGTGGACAGAGCTTAGGTTCTGGATCAGTTTGTTTTTAAATATTCGTTTTTGGGTTAGAAAAGCTTTAGAGTTCAGTGATAGATAATTCCCCTGAGATTTAATATTGTTATATATCAAAATTCTTGTTAGTATATTATGGTCTATATTTATTTATTTGTTTAAATAATGAAAAGAAAAAAGTTTTTTTTAACTATAATAATATTGTTTTCTATTGTTGTAGTAGCTGTATTAGTATATATAAATTTAAGTAATAATGACTTTGATATAAGGGATAAAGCAGCAGAAGGAGAATTTAATATTGATACATATAGAGGAATGGCTAGGTTTGGATTAGGAAGATTAGCTGAGTGCTTTGTTAGGGAACAAGATTTGCATGAATATGATGATTTTAAATTTGGTTGGTTTCATAATTGGACATATACAAAAGACTACTGTGGGATGGGAAGTTTCCCAGTAGAGATTCCAGAAAGTATAGATTATTATGGGCTAGTTGGAGGAGCTAGTCCTTCAACAACAAGTTGTCCAAATAATTTAAAACAAAAAATAGCGTCATATAAAGATGGCGATATAATATGGGTTGGAAATGAAATAGGTTATGATGATAAACGTGATCCTACAACTTATGCTACTCAATATAAAAGCTGGTATGATTGTATAAAATCTGTTAATCCAAATATAAAAGTAGCTCCAGGAGCAAATCCTGGTTATCCGAGATTTACATACCGTGATTATACAGTATCTGACTGGGAAATTAATACGGATCCTAGTGGAAGATGGTCACCAACAAAGCTAATTAATTATATTGAGTACATCAGTTATGCTATGAATGATTATGTATCTATTTACGGGGAGCAGATGCCGATAGATGCATTTGTTATACATTTGTATCCATGCAATCATAATGGAGATTGTCATAACATGAGTTTTGTAGAAGAAGAGCTTCGTAATTTTAGAACGTTTATGAAAAGTGTGGGAGGTAGTACAAAGCCATTGATAATAGATGAAATGGCGACACTAGATAATTCTGAATTTGACGATGAACAAAAATCATCAATGTCTAATTTGTACAATTTACTGCTTAATCTGAAAGATGCAGATATTGGAAATCCTAATGATAACAATAGGTTGGTTCAAAGATGGGCATGGTTTTATGGACCCGATGATTGTAGCCCTCCTGATTATACAGAATGTACTTGGAGTTGGACTAGTTATTTTAAATGTTGCAAGATAGAGGATCAGTGGTGGACAGCCAATTGTTCAGTATTTAGGGAAACAACTGAAATAGGTGAATATCATAAAGAGTATGTTAGTCAGATATTTCCTTACTATGATTACTATCCTCCAGAAGATCCTGTCATAAATTATAGTTTGAGCGGAAATACAGCAAATGTTAATTTTAGTGCAGAAGATCCTGGGAGGATAAATAATTATGAGATATCAGTAGGAAGCAGTAGCGGGGAGACAGATGTGATGCTATGGACAAGTACAGATACAAGTACAAGTTATACTATTAATAATGCTATAGGTAAGTATGTGAATGTAAAAGCAATAGATGACGGTTATAATTGGTCGAATGTATCATCAATACTAATTGAAGAACAAGAGGAGGAAGAACAAGAGGAGGAGGAACAGGAGGAAGAAGAGGAAGATGGAGAAGAGGAAGAAGAAGAACAAGAGGGAGATGAGCCGGAAGATGAAGATCAGGATGGAAGTCAAGATCAAGAGGAAGGAGAAAATGGAGGAAGTTATGATATAGCACCGAAAAATAATCCTGATGGAAAGGTAGATATATATGATTTGCAAGTAATACTAATAAACTGGAAATGGAAAAAAGAAAATAGAGATGAAGAAGCCGATGTAAATGATGATGGAGAAGTAAATATATTTGATATGACAGAATTATTAAGGCATTGGACTAAAAAGTATTAATAAGGAATCTATGATGAAAAAGAGATTAATTTTGATAATAACATTTTTATTCATAGCTGTTACTATTGGTGTAGCTATATATATAAGGGATAATAATTTAGATATAAGAGATAAGGCAGCTGAAGGAGATTTTAATATATCTGAATATAGAGGAATGGCAAGATTTGGAGCAGGAAGATTAACTGAGGCGTTTCAAACAGAAGATGTATTAGAGGAATATAATGATTATAAATTTGGATGGTATCATAATTGGATGGCAAAAGGGGATTATTTTGGAGATGGAGAGTTTCCAGTAGAGATACCAGAGAGTCTAGATTTCTATGGATTAATCGGGGGCTATAATCCAGGAGAGACTGTTTGTCCTGATATTTTAAAAAGTCAGATAGAAAGATTTACAGATGGAGATGTTATATGGGTAGGAAATGAAATAGGATGGGATGATGATAGGGATCCAACTACATACGCAAGACAATATAAGAGTTGGTATGATTGTGTTAAATCAGTTAATCCAAATATAAGAGTAGCTCCAGGAGCAAATCCTGGTCATCCAACATTTGATTACTCTACTGAAAGAATAACAGGATGGCAAATATCTAATGATCCTCAAGGGAGATGGAATCCAAATAAACTGATTAATTATATGGAATATTTAGAGTATGCGAAATCTGATTATATAATCAGATATGGTGAAGAGATGCCTATAGATGCTTATGTCATTCACGTATATCCTTGTGGTGGAGGAAATTGTTTAGACGTAAATTTTGTTGAAGATCAGATTAGAATATTTAGAAGTTATATGAAGAATACTGGGGAGGAAAGATTACATTTATATATTAAGGAAACTAATGTTGTTATTGGAGGTAAATATGATGATGAACAAAGAGATGCTATTTTTAATTTGTACGATTTATTTCTTAATTTAAAAGATTCAGAGATCGGAAACCCAAATGATAATAATCGATTGGTACAGAGATGGGCTTGGTGGTGGATGGCTGCAAATCCTGGTGTTGATTATTTATATAATGTGCAGTGTCATTTATATGAATGCGATCCGTTCTATAATTCTGACGGAACTATAAAGAATGCCTCAACACATGATTGCAGGACAAAAAGAATAGAAACACTACTTGCTGAATATCATAAACAATATGTAAATCAAGTTTGGAATACATACGATTCACAGCCACCAAATAATCCAGATATAATTTATAATTTAAGTGGAAACACAGCAATTGTAAGTTATAGTGCAGAAGATAATGGAAGGATAAATAACTATGAAATATCGGTAGGAAGTACAAGCGGAGAAACAGATATAATGCTGTGGACAAGTACGGATATGCAAACAAGTTTTACGATAAATGATGCAGTTGATAAGTATATAAATGTGAAAGCAATAGATGATGGTTATAATTGGTCAAATGTATCTTCAATATTAGTTGAGGAACAAGAAGAGAGCGAGGGAGAAGAAGATGAACAAGAAGAGAGTGAGCAAGAAGAAGATGGTCAAAATGAAGAGGCTGGAAATAATTATGATATAGCACCGAAGGTTAATCCGGATGGTAAAGTAAACATATATGATTTACAGATGATATTAATAAATTGGAAGTGGAAGAGGGAAGATAGAAATGAAGAGGCTGATGTGAATAAGGATGGTGAAGTAAATATATATGATGTAACAATGTTGTTAAGGCATTGGACAAAGAAGTATTAAGTATTTATTATATATAATGAGAAAAAAAGTTATTTACATAATTATTTTTTTTATAATATTAATAGCGATTCCAATAACATATCTAGCTTTAAGCAACGAAGAAGATGATTTTGATATAAGGGATAGTGCATCTACGTCTACATCAAGTGATACAAGCAGTCCGAATTTAATATCAAATTCTAACTTTGAGAGTGGAAATGTAGGATGGGTTTTTAATCCAGGTACTGCCGGAAGTAATAGCTCCGGTGCTGTGACTAGTGAAGAATCAAAGAATAATGATAGTTCGTATAAGATTACCATAAATGATGCCAATGTTTGGGCTGTAGCGCAATCTGATTCAATAGGGAATGTTAGTAATGGTCAGATATTTACATTCTCTGGGTGGGTAAAAACATCTGGAGACATAGTAGCTATAATAAAATGTCAATCTACAGATGATTGGACTGCTTATGGAGTTAAACAATTGAAGAATTCAACAGATTGGCAATATGTAACAAATACTTTTGCAGTAACGAATGATCATAGTGGTTTTCAAATTGTTATAGGAGCAAGTAATTCGCAAGGTACTGTTTACTTTGATAATATAAGATTAATTCAAGGTATTTATAATCCAGATACATATAGGGGTATTGCTAGATTTGGTATTGGGAGGCTTACTGATACTTTCACAAATGAGCAAGAAATGAATGAATTAGATGATTATAAATTTGGATGGTTTCATAATTGGTTTGACCGGAAAGATTTGTATACAAGTTTAGGGCGGAATGTTTCAGTAGAATTACCAGAATCTCTGGATTTTTATGGTTTATTCGGAGCGTGGCCACCATTAAGTACTGATTGTTCTCAAAGTGTTAAGGATAAGATAGCTGATTTTAAAGATGGTGATGTGATATGGATAGGGAATGAAATAGGTTGGGGAGAAGATACTAGAGATCCATATACATATGCTTCACAATATAAAAGCTGGTATGATTGTATCAAATCAGTTAATCCGAATATAAAAGTAGCACCTGGTGCTAATCCTGGAAATCCTTTATTTCTTTATGAGCCAGCTGGATGGATTAACAGTAGTGATCCTTCAGGGCAAGGCAAATGGATATCAACATCTGAGTTAAATTATATTGACTACATTATTTATGTTAAAGAGGAATATTATTTAATATATGGACTAGAAATGCCTATAGATGCTTATGTAATACACAATTATCCTTTTAACTCTCCTTCATGGCATGATGTTAGTTATATGGAAAGTACTATTAGAGCTTTTAGGCAATACATGAAAGATTGTGGGCACGAGAAGAAAAATTTATATATAAAAGAGATGGGAATGTTGCTTGACACTGAAACTGATATGCAAAAAAATAGTGAAACTTTAATAAATACATTTGAGATGCTTTTAAATCTACGGGATAATTCGATAGGAAATCCAAATGATAATAATCGATTAGTACAAAGATGGGCTTGGTATCAAGCACCTACTCCTTGTGCTTCTCCTGATTATGATTATAGTGGGTGTATGTGGCCATATACCGGATTTTTTAAATGCCATCAAATTTCTTCATGGAAATCTGATTGTACTATATATAGAGAAGAAACATATTTAGCAAATATGTTTAAAGAATATGTAAGGCAGGTATGGAATACATATGATCATGATCCTCCATCAATGCCTGTAATAAATTATAGTTTGAATGGAAGTAGTGCCTTAGTGACATTTGAAGCAGAAGATAATGGAAGGATAAATAACTATGAAATATCGGTAGGAAGTACAAGCGGAGAAACAGATATAATGCTGTGGACAAGTACGGATATGCAAACAAGTTTTACGATAAATGATGCAGTTGATAAGTATATAAATGTGAAAGCAATAGATGATGGTTATAATTGGTCAAATGTATCTTCAATATTAGTTGAGGAACAAGAAGAGAGCGAGGGAGAAGAAGATGAACAAGAAGAGAGTGAGCAAGAAGAAGATGGTCAAAATGAAGAGGCTGGAAATAATTATGATATAGCACCGAAGGTTAATCCGGATGGTAAAGTAAACATATATGATTTACAGATGATATTAATAAATTGGAAGTGGAAGAGGGAAGATAGAAATGAAGAGGCTGATGTGAATAAGGATGGTGAAGTAAATATATATGATGTAACAATGTTGTTAAGGCATTGGACAAAGAAGTATTAATTTTAAATTTAGTATAACTTCATATAAAATATTAGATAATATAACTTTTATTTAAAATTAAATAATTATGAAAAAAAAGAATACTTTATCTTTATTAATAGTTGTAGGATTGTTAGTATCTATTCCAATGATAACAGGAGTACTTCAAAAGAGCGGTTTTGAATTAAGGATATCAGCTCTTGAAAATGATGAACCAGTTAATGTTATTGTCTCTGATGTAAAAAATGATTCGTTTACTGTAGTATGGATCACTGAAAGAGAAACTATAGGTGGAATAGTCTTATCTGATGGAGTTCAATTTATGGAGGATGACAAGGCTAGTTATCATTTAGTAGATGTAGAAGGATTGAATCCTTCTACTAATTATACATTTAAATTAATGTCAGGAAGTAAAAAGTTTGAAGATGAAGATGGAGGCGATTATTCAGTTACAACTGCATCAGTTAGTACTAATGATGGTAAATTTTTAATTTATGGACAAGTTTTTAGTGCAGATGGATACAGCTTTCAGCAGGGGGGAATAATTTCTTTAGAATTGAGTGATTCATTATACGAAAGTCAGACAGTTTCTGCAGTTATTAACGAGACAGGAGGCTATCAATTTGATTTAGGAGGTTTATTGTCAAGTGATCTAAGTAGAAATTATACTTATAGGCAGGATTCGAGTGCCAAATTAGTTGTTTACGTCTCTCACGAACAGCAAGGAATTGAGAAATTTTATAATGTCAATCTTGCAAATAATCGACAAATACCAAATATTTACTTAGGCGAAGTTAATATAGATATAATACCAGCTATAGATGGGACTGAATAAATATTTAGATTTACTGGAGATTAATGAAGATAATTAAAGTTATACTAAAATTTTCTTTTATATTTACTATAGTATTCATAGTATATACTCTTATTTATCATTATCAAGTCAACTCGAAACAAAAAATAGATGTAGAAAATACATTTTTAGCTTCAGATGATCAAATATCAGAAATAGCTAACGAAAATGGAAGTGGATATGGGGTAATAAATACAGGTTTGAGCGAGTCAAATATTAATAAAGATGGATTTTATATACGAATAGATAGGATTGATTTATTCAAGCCTGTTGTGAAGAATGTTGATCCAAGATATAAGGAAGTTTATGTCGAGAGTTGGAAAACTGGAGTGTCTCATGGTAAGTTTACTTCGTTGCCTGATCAAATAGGTAATGTGTATTTGTTTGCACATGCGGTTAGTGATGCGAGTAGGATGGAAGGGGAAAATGCTTGGTTTACAAAAATTGATGGATTAGTCGAAAATGATGATGTAATCGTATATTACGAGGGGAAAAAATATAGATATCAAGTATCAAGAATATATACAGTGGATCCGTCCGCAACTGGTGTCTATACTGGAGTTTCTCCTGTTCCTAAAATAACATTACAGACATGCGGACCTCCTAGAGGATCAACTGCAAGTAGGTATATGGTTGAGGGTTTACAGATTAGTGTTGAGGATTTTTAGCTGGTGACTCTTTTAAGTAAGTAAAAACCGTGTAGTTTTTTTTGTATTAATCTTAACCGATATCTACTAAAATAAAGTCTTTCTAGAGGTGCTATTGTAATCCATCCATGATCTTTAAACCACTCTTTCCACCAGCATGCAGATTTTTTTATAGTATGGGTTGGATCTTGGTGAATAAATTCTATATCTTCTAATACAGTAATTATATGTAACATAGTATCACCTTTACAGACCCTGTCTGTTTCTAAAAGAGCTACTTCTGCTGTTTCTATTGTAGGAAAATGTTCGAAAACGTCTCTAGAAATAACAGTATCGAAGGATGAATTTCTGAAGGGTAGTTGCTCTGTTAAAGCATTATAAAATGATAAATCTGGAAAAGTTATATGACCAAAATTAAGTGCTGCTAAATTAATATCTAAACCTTGGCAATTAATTAAACCAAATCTTTGAAGATAATAACATAATTCTCCTAAACCACAGCCAATATCTAATATATTACTCCCAGGCCTTAATCCAAGAGGAAAGTATATTTCTGTAAAACTTCGAATTAGAAATTCTATTCGATGAGGTAATCTAGGGACATTTTTCTGTGTATTTAAAAATTGTTCATATTCCTCATTAAATTGAGCATAATGTTCATTTATTTCCATATATCTAGATTAATACATTATTATTCCACCTCCTAAACATTTATCACCTTTATAAAAAACAGCACTTTGACCTGAAGTTGGTGCTCTCTGGGGAGTATGAAAATATGTAAAATATCTATTACTTTCTTTTTTAAAAGTTGCATTAACAGGTTTATGGTTATATCTGATTGAGACTTTACACTTTAATGGTAATTTGGGATTTTTCCCTTTTATCCAATTTATTTTATTGATTTGAATTTTATTTCTAAATAAACGTTTATTATTTTTCCCTTTTGCGACAATTACTTGATTTTTCTTAGCATTAATCCTTATTACATAATAAGGAGTACCCCCTCCAATACCAAGTCCTTCTCTTTGACCAATTGTATAATTAAAGTATCCGTGATGGTTTCCTAGTTCTTGCTTTTTTATATTTAATATTTTACCTTTGCCCACTTTAATATACTTTTTGAGAAATTTTTGTAAATTCGTATTAGCCAGAAAACAAATTTCCTGGCTTTCTTTTGTCTGTGGATTTATAATATTTAACTTTTTAGCAATTCCTATTACATCAACTTTATTATAATTACTTAAAGGAAAAAGTGTTCTTGATAGTTGTTTTTGGTTTAATCTATATAAAAAATATGATTGATCTTTTTGTTCGTCTTTTCCTTTATAAAGAGAGTAAATTGATTTAGATTTATTAAATTTTATTTTTGCATAGTGTCCGGTAGCTATTAAGTCAGCGCCATCTTTTAATGCTTTATCGAGAAATAATCCGAATTTAATTTCTGAGTTGCAGATGATGCATGGATTAGGTGTTATTCCATTTTTATAATCACTAATGAAAATTTCAATAACTTTTTGTTTAAATTGCTTTCTGAAATCATATATTTTCAGAGGTATATTTAATCTTTGACAAATTATTTTTATATCTTTAATTTTGTTATTGTATTCTTTGTCATTAAACAGCTTCATATAAACTCCTGTACATTTATAACCCTGTTGAACTAAAAGATATGCAGCAACAGAGCTATCAACTCCGCCCGACATTGCAATAAAACACTTTTTTGTTTTTTCTAATTTATTCATTAAGGAAATTATATCATGTAATTCATTATTGATATGGGTTTTTGTAAAATTCATTTAAAGATAGTAAAATGAATAGGACTTTAATATACTTTATTTATTGCTATGTATAAAGTATATTTATTTGATATTTTACTCATAAGTATTTATCTAAATAATAGATTCTAAATTTCCTTTCTCACTTCCAAAAATCCAAAGAGCTCTGTCAAACTTTAACCAGCTGACATCTGCTTCTTTACATGCTTTCTGCCAGATATTTTTAACATTGTTAATATTTTTTATAGACATTTTCTTATTTGATAAGAATCCCCATTCATAAGTTAGTCTTACATTATGTCTATCGACTGGTTGAAATACCTTATCAATATTTTTTAGTTCAAAATTGAATACATTTATACAGGTGCGAAGAACGAAATTGCCGATTTTGGGTCCAAATCCTCGGAAATTTCTAATTGATTTTAATACTATAAGTGCATCCTTTGATGTATTGAATATATTTAAAGGATTGCTTTTATATTTCTCTATCAAAATATTAGAATTGATTTGCCATCTTTTAACTGCTTCATTGATATATCTTGGCTTAATTCTGTTTATCAGAAGGTTATATAATTTAGTTTTTGAAAGATTTAGAATGTATATAGGTGTGAAGTAGTTGGGATTCTCATTAAATAATTTTACACCTCGTTTATATAAATATTTAGATTTAACAGCATAGTCTAGTTGAATTATGTAGAAAAGAAAGAGAGATTTATTTTTATTAGAAGCGTTCTTAGGAACGAAATCCTCAGCATTTATTCTGTTTTTAAAGACTCCCTTTTTTTGGTCATATGCTTTGACAATTAGATCTACGATTTTTTCAGATTTGTAAGTATTTCTCATAAATATATTTAAAGTATATAATTATATTATATTTTATTATTGAAAAATATGAAAAGTTTGAAAAAAGCGTCAAGGAATGTATTAGCCTGCCTTGAAGTGAAGAGTTCGGATAAACCTGTTGTAATAACTGATAAAGAAACTGAGAAGTTAGCGGATCCAGTAATAGAAAAATTTAATAGTATTACAAAAGAGAATTTATTAAAAGTGATTTTAGAAGATTGGGGTGAAAGACCGTTAAAAGAATTAAGGAAAGAGTTAAAGGAAGAAATATTAAATTTCAAACCTACTGTTTCTATTTATATTGCGCAAGCGAAAAAAGGTGAGCTACAGAAGTTTAGAATGCCTTTAATTGAATTTTTATTAAAGAAATGTAATTGCAGGCATGCTCATATGGTAGGAATAAATGAAGAAATTATGAGGCAGGGGATGAGTGCTGATTATGAAAAAGTTAAAAAAACGACTGATAAAGTTTATAAGGTTTTAAAAAATGCTAAAAAGATAGTCGTTGAAGCAAAGGATACAAAAGTAGAGGCAAAATTTGATAAAAGAGTGAAGTGGATTCCGTGTGATGGGAAAATAGAAAGGCAGGGGAAATGGAGTAATTTACCAGAAGGAGAAATATTTACCTGTCCAACAGATGTAAATGGCAGGGTATCTGCTTATATGATAGGTGATTTTTTTAGTGAAAAATATGGTGTCTTGAAAGATCCTTTAAATATTGAGATTGAAAACGCAAGAGTCGTAAAAATTGATAGTAGGAATAAAGAGCTCTTGGAGGAATTTAAGGAGTATATAAATGAAAATGAAAATGGTGATAGGGTTGGAGAGTTTGCTATAGGAACTTTAGTTGGATTGAAGAATTTTATAGGTAATCTTCTGCAGGATGAAAAATTTCCTGGAATTCACATTGCATTCGGTCATCCTTACCCGGATAGAACAAAGGTTGATTGGGATTGCCCTACACATGTAGATGTTATACCAGTAGAATGCAGTATATGGGTTGATGATAAAATGATTATGAAAAAAGGGGAATTTTTAAGCAAGTATTTATAAAAATTTTTTAAGTCGGGTAGGGAAGATATGAAATATAAAATGGTTATTTGACAAGTATATTTTTATTTGATACTATTATGACTGACTAGTCAGTCATAATAGTTAAGATGGATAAAGAACAAAAAAGGAAAAAAATTATAAAAGCAGCTGCTAGTATATTTGCTCGTGACGGAATAGAAAAAGCAAGAATTGAAGATATAGCAAGAGAAGCTGGGATAGGTAAAGGGACGGTATATCTTTATTTTAGAAGTAAGGATGCAATTTTTGAAGAAGGGATTAAGTATTTTGCTAATGTCCGAATAAATAAATTAAGAAACATACTGAATAAATATAATTCTGCAATAAAGAAGCTTTATATATTATTAAACCTAAGCACAAAAATCTCAGAGGAAAATCCAGACATGTTTTTTATGAATTATGCAGCTTTATTATCAACACATCAGAATTTTCAAAAAAAAGCCGTATATGAATTTTTTATTCAGTATATTGATTTTGTACAAGAAATACTTGAAGAGGGAATTATTGAAGGCGTATTTAGAGAGATTAATACAAAAGTGGCTGCTCTTTCGATTATTTTAACGCAGGATTTATCGAGTTTAATCGATTTGCAAGGTAAATATAAATTGAAGAATGAGCTTGTTGCTAAAGAATTAATAAGATTAATAAAAAGATAATTTATTTGTAAAAAATTTATTATGGCAAAAAAGAAATATAAAATATGTAAGAGTTGTGGAGGTCCTGTTAAAAATTATGGGGATAAGAAAGTGGTAAATCCTGACTTTTGTCCATATTGTGTTGATAAAAAAGGTGAATTAAAGGGGTATAAAGATATTATTAACATAATGATAAGTTATTTGGAAAGTGAGCATAAAGAGATTCCAGAAAGTAAAAGAATTGATACTATACAGAAGTGGCTTAAAGAAGCACCTGCATGGAAAGATAGATTTATCAGTAAAGATGTTTTAATAGAAGATGTTCGTGAGCAAAATTTTAAGGATATTCCTTCTATGAGTGAAAAGTATAATTGCAAAAGTTGTATGTGGTATTTATCCAAAAAACCAAGTATTAAAGCTAAAAAGCAGTGGTTTAAGAAAGTTAATAAAAAATATGGAAGTTGCGGAAAGATATTATATTATAAAGGAGTTCCGGTAGGATATGCTCAATTTGCTCCTAAAAAAGAGTTTATAAAATTAGAGAATTTAGAACCCGGGAGTACAAATACTGATGCATGGTATATAAGCTGTATTACGATTTTGAAAAAGTATCATGGAAAAGGTTTAGGAAAAATGTTAGTAAAAGTTGTGATTAGTGATTTAAAAAGACGTGGTATTGAAAAGGTTCAAGCTAGTGGACAGTTAAAAGGAGATGCAAGCAATGTTTCATCAGGTTATTGGAGTATATATGAGGGGTTTGGATTTAAACAGATTGGAGGGAAAAATAATTTTAAAGTCGGTGAAAAGATATTAAATAAATAATATTTTATATATTTCCATAAATGGATAAAACAAAATATGCAACACCATGTGGTTTATACTGCGGCAGTTGTCCTGAATTAAATAAAGCATGCAAAGGGAAACCTTGCATAGAACATTGCGGACAGATGTTTTGGGGTAAATGTGATTTATATGAGTGTTGTGTTAATAAGAAGAAATTAGAACATTGCGGATTATGTGAAGAATTCCCATGTAAATTATTTTTAGAACATAATGATCCTTCACTTTCTGAAGAAGCTGCAATAAAATCAAATAAAAAGAGACAGAAAGAATTAAGGCAGAGAGCAAAAATAGGTACTAAAGAATGGATTAAAAAGTTTAAGTAATATTAGGTAAATATTAGTTGAAGATAAAATTAATCAAAGCAAAGTCTATTTTAGTTAAATCTAAACTTCCTGGAAGCGATTACGTGATAAATCCATATACAGGATGTGCTTTTGGGTGCAGTTACTGCTATGCAGATTTTATGAGGAGGTTTACAGGTCATGGGAATGAGAAGTGGGGCGATTTCGTTGATATTAAAATAAATGCTCCTGAAATTTTAAAGAAAGAATTAGAATTATTAAAAAGAAGATCTATAAATGATAGAAAGAGAATAGTAATCTTATTTGGTTCAGTAACTGATCCTTATCAAGGAGTTGAAGCAAAGTATAAAATTACTAGAAAATGTTTAAAGGTTATAGAAGAAAGCAAATGTGACTTTGACATCAGTGTTTTAACAAAATCACATCTTGTAACAAGAGATATTGATATTCTTAAAAGTATTAAGAATATGTCAGTAGGACTTACTATTACAACAACTGATGATAAAATCAGCAGACTTTTAGAAGGAAATGCTCCACCTGCAAGTTTAAGGTTAAAAGCTTTAAAGATTCTAAATAAAGCAGGCATTTCAACATATGTTTGTATAAATCCACTGCTTCCGAATTTTACCGATAATGAAACACAGATAAGGGAATTACTGGATGCAATTAAAGAAAGTGGGAATAAAGAAATCTGGCTTGAGCATATAAATCTAACAGGTAACAAATTGAAGCGTGTAAAGTCAATATTACAAAAGAAATTTCCTGAAAAAATAAAATATTTTGAGAAAGCTAGAACAAATGAATACAAAGATGGATTAAATAAATTATTATTTAAAATTTTAGAAGATTATGATTTCAAAATTGGCGGCGGGGGGATAATTGATCATAGGAGAAAAACTATTATTACTAGAAATAGAAAAAATAAAGTATTGAAGAGTGGCTGGAGACTGGAGGTGGGAGAAGATGGGTGATTAAGGATTGAAGGATGATGATCGAAGACTAATGATTAAAATGGGCGAAGATTAAAGATTATTCGTTGCTACCTCTGAGTTGTCAACACTTATTATTTTAAAAGATAGTCTTACTTCATTTACTGTATATTCTACGGTTTCTCCTACCTGTCTTCCAATAAGAGCTTGTCCGAGTGGAGTTATATTTGATACTCTATTTTGTAATAGATCTGGATTATATTGAACTATTGTGTATGTTTCAGGATCAGCTAGTTGATTAACATCTACATCGACTTCTTGTACAGTTACTTTACTACCAATTCGAACTGTAGTAGTTTCTGATTCGATAGTTGTATCAGGCGAAAATACAGACATATTAATATAAATAATATATATGGATTATACCAACTATGGGACAAAAGTCAAAAATGAGTTGTGATATATTATCAAGAAAATAGATTGTTTCAAAAAATCTTATAAGTCCTATTCTTCCTTTACTTTATGAACCTCATACTCTTCTTTAACTTTCTGGTCAACTTTCATACCAAAGTCATCTCCTTTATTTACTTCCTGAACATCTTTTCCATCGATCTGCATTGAGGTAACCTCTTGTTCAAATAATTCATTTCCTTGTTGATCGGCAATTTTTATCTTGTCTCCTATTTTTAAATTGCCATTTTTAAGTTTAAGTACAGCGACTCCTATTTTTGAATAATAATGATCTATAATTCCAATTTTTTTGCCCTGCATTATTTTTAATATTAAAAATTAAATATCCCTAATATTATTTAAACGGAGAAGTGATAGAAATAGCACGTAAAATAATTTATTTTTAAGAAAAGTTATAGAGTGGTTTTTGCAAATAAAATTATGTATATATATAATGTAGCTATAATTCATTGCAGGTATGTCAATTACAAAGAAAGAATTAAGATCGGTTTTAAAATCTCTTTATCCATCTTCAAGGGAGGATTTTGGACGAAAACTTCATGATATTATTTCTGTTTATAAAAACAAACGTCCAAATAGTTTAAAAAAATGGGATAAAAGAATTGAAAAACTTTGGTATAAGCAGAATAATAATATCATGTATATACTTTATGCAGATCTTTTTAACTGTGATGATAAAGAAGGTGATAAATTAAAAGGTTTGATAAACAGACTGAATTATCTAAAGGAGCTGGGAGTTACTAATATACATATTCTTCCATGTTTAAAAAATTCTGGTGATGCTGGTTTTGCAGTAGATAGTTATAGAGATATTGATTATAGAATAGGAACGATTAATGATTTTAAAAGATTGACGAATGAAGCGCATAAAAAAGGGATTATGATTACTTTTGATTTAGTATTAAATCATACTTCAGATAAACATAAATGGGCAAAAAAATTAAAAGCCGGGAGTAAAAAGTATAGAAACTATTACATTATAGATGAAACCAAAACAGGAAAATCGTGGGAGAAAGTAATTGATATTTTCCCAGAATTTGCTCCAGGACACTGGGATTATATTCCAGAGATTGATGAATATGTATGGGCTACATTTTATTCAAGGTATCCATTTAAAGGAAAGAAATATAATGATTTTTCGCAGTGGGATCTAAACTATAGAAATCCTGATGTTCTTTTAGGTATGATTGAAAATATACTTTTTCTTGCAAACTGCGGAGTCGATGTTTTTAGATTTGATGCTATACCGCATATGTGGAAGGAAAAAGGTACAGATTGTTTCAGCAGTCCACAAGTTTATAAAGTTATTCAAATTTTTAGGTATGCTTTAGAAAAAGCAGCTCCAAAAAGTGCGATTCTTGTTGAAGCCTGTGTGGGAATAAAACAATTGAATAAATATTTTAATAATGGCAATACTGCTCAATTAGCATATGATTTTATTCTAATGCCTGCACTATGGTATTCAATGATAAAGAAAGAATCAGTTTCATTGAAAAAAGTGTTAAATAGAAGAAGAAAAATACCCGATTATTGTGAATGGATAACTTTTGATGTAAATCATGATGAAGTTAGTTTTTTAACACTAGGAGAAATTTTTAAAGGCAGAGATGGAATAGAAGCTACTAGATATTTGTTTAGAAATTTAACAAGTAAAGATAAAGGGATTCCATTTAGATTTAAACCAAAAATAGATAAATATGGAAATGCGGTCAGCGGAACCAAGTGGAGTCTTTTGGGTGGAGATATTGCAAAAGGAGGGAAGGATAAGTCGGTTGTAGTAAAGAAGATAATGCTTATGAATGCTTTTAAGCTGTCTGTCGGTGGGATACCGCAATTTTATCAGGGTGAAGAGCTTGGATTATCAAATAATTATGCTTATAAAGATAATCCAATAAAGAAGATGGACAGCAGATTTATAAAAAGACTTGAGATTACAGATAAAATGAGACAGAAAAGGAAACAAGAAGGTACAAGGGAAAATGAAATTTTCAATAAATTAAAGAAGTTAATAAGTATTAGAAAAAAGTATAATATCTTTGGGAATGGAAAGTTTAAGTTACTAAAGTCAAATAAATACATGTTGTGTTTTGAACGTAAAAATAAGAATGAAAAGCTATTAGTTCTTATAAATTTTTTAAATAAGAAACAGAAATATTATTTAAACAGCGATTATAAAGATATAATTCATAGTGCTACATTAAAGAGAGGTAACTTAACGATTGGGGCATATGAATTCAGATGGTTGTGTAAAGATTAATTAGAAATTAAAAGACGTTTCGATTAAGCAGGAAAGAATGCATTACATTAACTGTCTCGCGTTTTGAGTCAAGGCAGGCTTGCCAACAACATAGAATTTTTACGTGACCCGTAATACTTCGTATAGCATTGCGGGCAGGTAATAAAGTAACATTTATTTGTAAGATAGATCTTAGAACTTTTTTGTAAAAGTTTATAAAGTTAATAATTGAAGATATTTCTTTATACAAAAACAGGGTATTTTTTGGTCTCGAAAAATACCCAAAAAAAAGATTAGGGAAATGTTAATTGATCCAGTAAACAATCGTTATACAAAAATACCACCGCAGTAACATTTCCCTAAAACCCTAAGATTTATACTATCTTAGTATAGTAAACTATTGTGAAAAATTATATTAGAGCTTTATTACCTGTCTTGACTTGTAAATTAAAGTGGGTTTATCAATCGTAGCTTTAGCGAAGATGGGCAGGTAAAGGAATCAGCTGATTTAATCTAAATTTCATAAATGAAGTAAATTGTGTTAAAATATCTATATGATACTCAAAAACATAGATAACAATTTCTTCGATTGTTGTGAGCCAAAAAATTAATTATTGGCTTATTTCTGTGTATTTGCTTCAATAAATTTTCCAAATAAAAATAAATATAAACAAGCTAATAAAATTCTCAA
>CAZNER010000028.1:0-23210 GCA_964572065.1 uncultured Candidatus Saccharibacteria bacterium | reverse complement strand
GATAAGAGTAATTACATTTATTAAATGGGATAAAATGATAGAAATAAAGATTGATGAAAGAGCAATTATAATTCCTGCTGGATTGAACATATAGGTTTTGTTTGAAAAAACATAAATAATTATCATTACAGGCTGTATGAGTCCAATGAGATGCTCAAATGAAAATTTATTAAGAGTTGAATAGACAATTGAATTAAGGGGTTTCGTTAGAATTAAATCTAAATTACCATTATCTACCATATTTACGAATTTATATTTATTTGGATTAGTAGAAAATAAATATATGAATCCTAGTGATTGTCCGATTCCGTAAAATAACAATAAATCCCATTTATCATATCCAGCAAAACTGGTGATATTATTAAATAAAAATTGGATAAATAAAATAGCGCCTAGATTATAAAATGCAGAACCTACGAATATCAAAAGTGCATTCAATCTATAGAAAAGAAAGGATTCAAAATTAAGCTTTATCAAAATTAATTCAACTTTTATTATTTTTTTTATGTTTTTAAACATGATTTTATTTCAATTTAATTTCCATAAGCTTCGTATTTTTTAATACCTTTCTTCCATAAGAAATTAGTTAATAAACCAAATGCAAGTATCGATAGGATTAATACAACTATACCTCTGATGTGTAAGGATACATTTGTTTCACCAGTTAGAATTTTGACTGGATAATACATAGCATATTGGAATGGAATAAGAGAAAGAATTTTCTGAACAGACGTTGGTGCTAAATCGAGAGGAAACCAGCTCCCTCTAAGAATAATTATTAAGTTAATGATTATATTTCTCAAGCCGCCTCCGCTGTCGGTCCAAAATGAAAAAACACCGATAGCTGAATACATTAGATATAAAAATAAATTAGATAATACCATAAAGATCAATGTAAAAAATATTGAGCTGGGATTTATATTTAATTCGTTTCTAATCCCGGGTATTAAATATATTGGTATTGAAAAAACTAAGATTGAAAGCAAAATTATAAATGATTGACCTCCTATTTCTTTGAAAAAGATACTTAACTTTTCATTCAGAGGTTTAATGAGAAGGTTAGATAGTCCTCCGTCTTTTATTAGTCTTTCGTAACGCTTTGCAGTCCTGGGATTTATAAACCCTATAAAAAGGCAGGAAATTAAATAGTAGCTTATGATTTCATTTTGGTTATAACTACCTATTTGAGAGTAATCACTTGCCAGCTTATGCCAAATAAAATAGGAAGTTCCTATTCCTAGTAAATTCATTAAAAGGTTGGATAGTATATCAAATCTATATTCCAGGTAGTTTAGAAATGAAATATGTGCTATTTTGAGATATTTTTTCATTTTTGTAAATTATACAGTGATTATGGTATTTAAAATAGTATTTTTAAGCATTTTAAGAATTTATATTTACTGTGTTATAATATTATAGGATTAATTAATGTTTTTATGTATGAACACAGAAAATCTAGCTTACGAACAAGATGCATTTGGGAATGCAGTAAAAGGTTTATTTCCTAGAGTTTATGATGCATTAGAGTCACTTGGGGTAGAAACGTTACTACAAAAAGGAATAAAATTTCGATATAGAAGCGGACTAGAAATTTAATTAAAAGCCTGTAAAGCGTATCAAGATATATTAGATCCTGATATTAATCCTGATAAATTTGTGAATCTAATACAAAGAGAAGCTGCAAGAGCCGGCTGTAGAGCTTTTTGGAGTTCACCATACAGTAGTACACCTATAATATATGTGAATTCTGATCTAGTTAAATTTAGCGAAATCGATTGTTTGGAAGCGAGAAGATACATACATAGAGAAGTTTTTCGAAATTTTGCTCAACGAGTCTTATATCGTATACCACATGAGTTTACTGATTATGTACGATTAGGATTAAGTTTGCTTGGAGTAAGAATGGATCCTGTAAATACTTACTATACTCATCCAACTTTTTTTAGTCGTTTTATATGTAGAAGAACTACTGATGGAAGCCCAGAAAAATTATTATATCGAGTACCATGGATGTATTATAGAGGTATTGAATTTTCAGAAGTATATTACGATGAATTACCTTTAGCTGTATTTGATTTGTTTATGCTGTTAACAGAAATGTCGGAATATATGAGTTGGAAAGAAGCTGTAGATAAAATCAAAAGTAGTAATTATCCAAGTTCAGGATCCCAATATGTTATTGATTGTCGTATATTGGAATATATGGGGGATCCTTATCAGGAGGATATTTGGATTGAATATTTAAAAGGTTTTGTAGAGGGGGTTATAGATGATTTTTTCATTCATGAGTATGAAGTCCTCGGGAAACCAAGAGAAATTCCTCCTTTTATTGTTAAAACAGATAGAATGTTAGTACTTGATAGAATAAGAGCATCAGGAAGAGTTGTTGAAATTTAAATGCAAGCTACTTGCGATCATCATCAAAGAACTCGTAGAATGATAGTATAGCTCCGGAAAAAAGCATCATCCAAAAGAATAGTTCTTCAAAAGGGAATTTACCTCCAAATAATTGAACCCACCCGATGAATTCATTTCCTGGGAAATTCCAAATGTTGTTTTTTAATCCAACATATTCTACTAGAATTGAAAAAAAGAAAAAGTAAGCTGTTACTAAAGTAAATTTGTTGATGAACTTAGGGTATTTAACAAGAAAGATTGTAGTTGGAATCACTATTACTATTATTCCTAAAAACATATAGAAATAGTGAATAAACAAGGTTTTTTGAGAGAAAAAATAGAGTCCGATAAATGTAATAAATAACCCTAAAATAATTGAAAGGATATATTTCATTCTAGGAAGTATTTTAATCTTATTTTTTTCTGGTTTATCAATGAAGTGTTCGTAAAAAAAGATAGTGTAATAAAGATGGAAGAAAGCCCACAGCATGTTTTCTATAGTTACATAATTAAAGAGCCTGAAACCGAAAATTGTGTTATAAATTTCCCATGTGTTTGTATAATGAGAAATGAAATCAAAAATAATAATTAGTGGGATACCTATAAAAAATGAAAAGAGAGTTGTTTTTGCGACGTGTTTAGGATTTTTAATTGAGATATAGACAGATGGAGCAGCATAAATAAGTAGAAGTGAAACCATACCATTTGTTCTGTAATATCTAGCGAAAGCTCCGCCGATTAGGGGTATTAGGATAAGTAATATCAAATTGATTATTTTCTCTTTTTTCATGTCCAAAGTTATAAAAGATATTTACTTATTATTAATTCTTATTCTGTTTGTGTCAAGGGAAGATTGTGATATGATTATGGGATAGATTTTATTTTATTATATAAAATTTTGCATGAACAGGGAGGAGAAGCTATAGAAGAAAATGCAGGATTTTGTATTGGGGAAATAGTGGAAATACCTTCACATAGATCAGGTTATGAACCAGGCTGTGCTGATTGTGCTAATCACAGAGCACAAGTTATATTAGTTCAGGGGCATTCAGTACAAGTTCATTGTGATGTATGTGGACAAAGCCCATTAATTCATGAAGATCAAATCAAACCTTGGAAGGGTGAATAAGATTAGTAAATAGTTATTATCATGGCTTTAGCAACAGCAGATATAGATAGGACGGTAGGAGATGGAGAATCAAGAATTGATACTTGTGATATAGTTGAAATACTAATGGAGTGTGATTTGGTTCGTCAGGTGTCTATAAATATTTTCAATAGGAATTGGGTTCTTAGTATAATAAATGTATCTGAGAGAGAAAGCATATCAAGAGCTATTAAAGGAAATAGTAAAGGATCGTTAATTTTAAAACTTGAAATAAGCAATGGCTTATTGTCGATAGAACCTGATTTTAGAAATCTTATAGAAAGTTTATTTAATAATATCATATCTCATTCTATATTAGATTGTTCACAATTATATGATCAATTGACAGAATTATTATTAACAAGTATTGAAGAATATTTAAGTAATAGGGGGAAAAGAGGAAATCGTTCACCGATTAAAGAAGCATATCTTTTGCTGGTACCTTCTACAAGGGATCTTTCAATATATCGTAAACCTAGAATAAGAAAAGCAGGTTACCAAATTAATGCAAGACTATATCTTTTGTTATATACAGAATAATATTATTATATATTAGAATCTTGCTTGGACGACTTTTTTAAGTGTTTAAAATTGATACAGATTATTTTTTTATTAGATGAAAAACATTATTTGAGTTGACATTTTCCCTTTCATTACTTATTATATATTTATAAAATTAATTTTTGCTACTGCCTATGAAGTCAGTAAAGAATGTTTTTACAATATCAATTGTGTTTTTACTATTAGCGTTTGTATCTTATCCAATTAAATTACATGCTGCTTCGTTTACTGAGTTCTCTATAAGACCTTCTAGAATTGAAGCCAGTGTCACGGATGTAAACTTCTTAGTAAAAGCTGATGCTGTAACTGATGATACCGAGAGTGATGTTCAGGTAACATTTGCTAGTGGTTATACTGTTGATGGCACTCCGGCTAATGTTACAGTTTCTACTTCTGGTATTTCAAGTTGGGATAGTGAATGTACGAACGCGTGGCCAAGTATAGGTTCAGCTGCGACCGGTGTGTCAGGGCAGGTTGTAACTTTTGCATCTGGTGATTTAACTCAAGGTCAGACTTACTGCTTTATCATTACTGCAGGAATAGATAATCCGGGTTCGACAGGCAACTATAGTGTTACTGTTACTACTAGAGATAGTAACCCAACCAATATTGATACAGGATCAATGATTTTACCTATAGTTGATGATGATGAAATTGTGATTAGTGCAGATGTAGGTTCATTTGTAAGATGTGATGTAACTACAACTACTGGAAGTGATAATGCAATTGATTTAGGAAGTTTAACTTATGGTACTGTAACATCTTCAACAGATGACATACAGATACAGGGAGGTACAAATGGATCTGAAGGTATGGTTTGGTACTATAGAAGTGATGCTTCAAATAATGGTTTGTATTCTACTACAGAAACAGATTTGCTTGATGGTTCGGATTCTGAAAGGACTATAAGTGCAACAACTTCTGACTGCCAGGCAACTACACCGTGTTTTGGTATTTATTATAATGGCAATACATCAGCAGGAAGTGGTTCATTTACTGCTGAGAGTGATTTTACTGGAGGTACTGCAACGACAGATGTCGGACCGATGAGAACTGATTTATACGGAGATGATATCGGGAATTCGGGAAGTGCTGAATGTTCAGAAATTACAGCTGACTTTAATGTTAATGCAACTGCTGGTGAGAATTCTGCAATTGCAAATGACTATACTGATACCCTAATATTTACATGCAAGGCTGATATTTAGGGAAATGTTTTAATATTGTTGGTTCCAAGCTGGAGCTTAGAACGAGCAGAATCTATTAGAATTCATGCTACAGAGTCCCTTCATAATTGCTATCAAATTACCTTATTATTTAATTATAAATTGACTACTTATAGAACCATAGATATACTTATATTGATAATTTCAGGAGTTATTTAGTATGAAAAAATGTAAATTAGTTGTATCAATAATTTTTTTTACAGTATTTTTAACTTTTATTTTTAATAGTATTTCTGCACAAGAATCCAGTACAGGTATAGTAGTTGCTCCTTCGTATTTGTCTAAGAATATAGGCCAAGGTGTAGAGATAGAGGAAACATTTAGAGTGACGAACCATAGATCTGAAGATGGAAATTTTTATGTTGTCAGCCGTGAAATTGGGATAGATGAAAATGGAGAGTATTATGTGCCTGTAAATTCTGATTCAGATTATAGGAGTTCTTTTGAGAAAGACGGCTGGCTTGAGTTTGTGCCAAATGAGTTCTATTTGGAAAAAGGTGAAGGAGTTGATTTAGATGTTAATATAAATATACCAAAAGGATTACCAACTAATGGATATTATCTCGAATTAGTTGTTACTACTCAATCGCAAGAAGAGCTTGATAGTGGGGTTGGAATTACTCCTGAAATTTCTATACCGATTTCTATTAATTATATTGGCATTGGCGATGAATTGAAGAATTTGAGCATAGTTTCTTTTGAGACGGATAAAATGATATATGAGTATCTTCCGGTTAGATTTTATACTCACATAATAAATCAAGGAAATGTTCATGTTATTCCTGTAGGACAAATATTCATATCTAAGAATAAAGATTTTGCTGATAATGCTGGGTCAATTAGCTTTAATGACGGTAAGAAAAGAATATTTGTTGATGCAGGCAAAAATTTTGAAGATGATTGGAGCGATGCATTTGTCACTAGAGATGAGTCGGGAAAACTAGATATTCAATTTGATAAATTAAAAAAGTTTCGATTTGGAAAGTATTATGCTCAATTAAATATTGCTTGGGAGGAAAATGAAGGTATGGAGTATATACAGTCAGTTACTTCATTTTGGGTAATACCATGGAAATTGTTAATTATTCCATTTGTTGTCTTGATATTAATCATAATATGGAAAAAATTTAAGAAATGGCGCAAAAAAGGAATAAAAAAATATCAATCTGAAGAAATTGAAAGAAATGATGTTTTTTAGTATTTGAATTTTAAATATATGAAGAAAATAATTTTAGTAACAGGAATTTCACTACTTTTGATATTTTTTTATGCAGATTCTATAAGTGCTTATGATGATGTCGAGGCGATAACTGTGTCTCCTGTTGTTTATGAGATAGATACTACGTGTGGGGAAGAAATATATCTTGAAGCTGAATTGAGGAATAATACAAATGAAAAGTTATATATTGATATATCTTTTGAGAATATAAATTTAGAATCACTTGTTAACGAAGATAGATTAGTAATAAAAGAAGGAGAAAGTAGTCAAAAGCCAGCTGTGTGGCTTTCGTCAGAAGATACAGATTATGAGATTGAACCTAATTCTGTAAAAGAATTCCTGTTTAAATTATCTATTCCAAGTGATGCTGAGATTAAAAGTTATTATCCGGTTATTCTTTACAAAACGAAATTTTCTGGACAAGAAGAAACAACAGTTGAAGTTACAGATATTATAAGTTCTTTGATATATTTAAATGTTTCAGATAGTGGGGATAAGAGTATGAGTTCACTGGCCCGTATAAATGAGTTTAATGTCCATAAGAAAATTATTTTTTCTACTGAAGCTGTTTTTAATTTAATACTTGAAAATACTGGAAACACATTTATTCATCCCAGAGGGAGTATTCATATTTATGATAGAAATGGGATGCTTTTATCTGATACATTAACAGTAAATGATAAATATGTTTATTTAATTCAGGGACAGAAACTTGAGGAAAGAATACCGTGGAGTAGAAAGAGTAATTTCAAGTTGATACCAGATTTTGGTAAATATACAGCAGTTGCAGAAATTTACCATAATTCAGATAAGACAGCTGTATCGCAGGCAGAGACATATTTTTATATAGTGCCATTAAAACATATAGCTATAATTATCGGGGTATTTGCTTTAATTTTGGCTGGAATTTCTTTATTTAGAATTTTAAAGAGAAGATATTTATAGTTTAATAATCTCCAGTAACAGTCATTATTATATTGTCAGTGTAATCATCTGACTTTGGAGTATCTTCAGCAGGTCTTGCTTTTATGTACAAACTGCATCTTCCTTCATAAAGCGGATTTGAGTTTGTATTATAAACTGGTTCTGAGTATATTAAATTAGCTATACCTCCTACAATATTTCCTCCATTTCCAAATGAAGATTCAACAGTTAATGGACCTAGATAAGATTCGGTTGAAGAGTATTCCTGTAGTCCGTAACCTGTATTTGAAGTTAGATCAGTATCAGATGAACTTAAAGTATATGATTGTGAGGAGCTATACAAACCAGAGTAACTGTCTCTAACATATATTTTGGCTCCGCCATTTAGATTTGTTCCTATGTCCATCCAAATTAAATCAGAAGCTGTTGTGATGTTTCCATATTTGAGTGTCCCGAGATTTATTGTATAAGGTGCAGATGTCTCTGAGCTTGAACCTCCTGTTCCAGCTATATCAATATCAAATGTAATCTGAGGTTGAGCTGTTGTTGCTGATGAGTCTGGACCAGGATTTGATTCTGTAAAGTCGCCATGGAGAGCCGTAGCTCTGAGATAATATGTCGTTCCATAAGATAAACCATAAACATTAAAACTTGAAACTGTTCCTTCCCAAGAGCTTTCAGTTAAGTAGTCATTAATGTCATGATTAGAAGAGTTTTCAATTAAGAAAGTGGAACCGTCAATAAAGTCCCATGAATTCCATCCAGAGTCAGTAGTTATTTGGACAGAGTAAAGAGTATCAGAAGGATTATTTTCTGAATTTAATTCAAACCTTGCTTTGTCATAACATCCTCCATCTCCACAAAGCATTACCATGCCGTCAGGATTGACATCAGCATCAGAGCAGTTTGTAGAGCCTTCAGTTGTAGTTTCAAAACAAGTAATAGAAGGAGCCGTTGCCATCCAGTTGAAAGTAGTTCCAACACCGAGTTTATAGTTAGTAGAGGTAAAACGCTCATCATTTAGATTATCTCCTATAGACTGCATGAGCCTAAAATCCGAACTTGACTGTTCCTCTCCTCCTTCGCTTCCTAGTGTGAAATCTTTTATTTGGAAATCGTCGGAACTTACATCATCAGCGTAAATAAGATTAGCTCTTGTTATATAAATAAGAGCTATTAAAGTAAAGATTCCGATAAATAAAAAGTTTTTGGTTGTTTTGTTCTTGGTTCGAGGTTGTAAGTTCATAGAACGATTAAGATTCAATATTTATATATTATTTCAAAACTAATACAGTATAACAAAAAATGGTAATAAGTTATAGATTGAGGAATTATTCTAAAAGTGTTTTATCTTTATTTACATTATGGTTTCTTTGTAGCGTAGAATGGGATGAGATAATAATAGAACTGACATCTTTTTGTAAGATATATCTTAGAGCTTTTTTGTAAAAATTTGTACTTTGGTACTTTTTTATAAAAAGTACCACAAAAATCGTGGAGGAATTAATGTCTGGCGGATTACTCTCGACTGTTAATATTTCCACCACGTAATTCCCCCACACCCATGATTTAACAATTGTAATAAGATTACATTAAAAAGTGCTCAATTCATTATAATGGAAAAAACAAGTTGATTGTTTCAATCATTTCGAGTGACTTAATCTCAAACCATCGATCATATTAATCATTAATCAACTAAATTATATTAATCATCAACATTCAATATCCAAGAACCCAGAACCAGCAACAATCAACTCCTCAATTAATAACCCACCAGTCAAATTTGACTTCATAACTTTTTGGATCAGCCATGATTACTTTAAATCTACCTTCTTCAGCTTCTTCAACATAAAGTGTGGTGTTTCCTATATCATCTCTTGGAGTAACAAAGACTTTGGAATCAAGGGTTACGACACTTGTTTCAATAGTTATCTCAGTCTCACCGATGCCAAATGAAGAAGTACCAACTGATGAATCTTCTTTATCAGAAGAAAATGACAATTTTCCATCACTATCTACACTAAATACGACTTCACCTTCACTGTTTTGTATCTCAAAAGAAGTATCTCCTATAGATTCTGATAATTGAAGAACGATATCTTTATTTGATAATGCATATAGTTTTTCAGTTTTAATTTGGTGGGAGGTTAAGAGACCATGAACACTGAGATTATTATTAACAGTGATATCATCAACTTCAATGGAATTAAATACTCCCGAGTTTGATAAAATGATATTAGAATTGAGTGTATCGGTGATGGTAAGGTTGGTGATAGAATCGAGAGTACCAGAACCGCCTAAACCGCCTAAAAGACCATTGTCATAATCAGAGATTATATTATTGAGTATAGAGGTGTATTTTTCAGTTTCATGCCATGAGACATTGATAAAAACCATTATTTTACCTAAATAGAAGTAATCAGAATCAGATAAATTGTACCTTGATTTGATAATATCTTTAATAGAAGCATCCAAGGATGAGACAGGAATACGATAACAAGGCCTGGAAGGGTTTGTTCCATCATCGCTAGGCCAGTTAATACTATCAACATTATTAACAACAGAACAATTATGTTCATTCCAATGAGATGTTGATTCTAAACCTTTACCAGCAGTTGGACCTGTTGTTGTAGTTTTCATTCCAATACCTGAGATAGGTGAATAAGTAATTGAATCACCATTATTTATAGAAGATGAAGAATTAAATGCAGCAACAATAGCAGGAACTCTACCAGCAAGAGCAAGTTGAACAGATATATCATGATCAAATTGTTCCTCTCCCATGATAAGATGAGGTTTTGTAGAGACAATGCCAAGAATGTCATTGTTGGTATTGTTACATCTTATGGCTTTGTTGTCATCATTACTAGCACATACTAATTCTCCCTTTTTAATTGTATTTTTCCCATTTTTGATATTTGAAGAATGTACTTCTATCCATTCAGCAACATCAATAGGATCACCAGCTCTTGTACCAGCATAGATTGTACCTGGAACATCAAGATCATAATCCGGAGTAGTATCTCCTATACCGAAATTGCCGCTTCCTAAGATTGTAACAAGGTTTGTACTATGGTTCCTTATTTGTAAAACGGTTTCATTACTACCTAATGCCTGAGCACTTGTACCATTTTGTTTTTGACCTCGTATGACGAATGCGGGAACTGAGTCAGTAGGGTTTGAACTTCCTAAGACACCGCTAAAAAACAAACCTTCATTAGTTCCTGTATCAGATAAGCCTTCAATAAATAAGCCACCAGCAGTACTCGAAGCTGGATCAAGATGCGCATAAGTATTAGTGGGTACTTTTGAAGTCATACCATGTGCAACATCACCATCACTTAAATATAGTTGTGAATTGTATCCTGAAGCTGCGTGTACTTGTAGCGTTCCTGAAGGGTTAGTCGTTCCGATGCCGACGTTGCCGTTAGATTTTACTGTTAGCAGGTGTGATAATTCTGTTCCTGGAGCACCTGTTGCACCGAGGACACCAAAAACTCCCTGATTTACATCATCTGAACCTAGATATATTGCTCCTGCAGAAGTAATCCCACCAGAATTTGCCCTTAAATAAACCTGATTCCCAGTTCCTAATCTATTTTGAAGGTTCACTCCTATAACCTTTGCGGCATATCCTACTCCAGTATTAACGTTGTAGCTATTCATCACATAGAGGTCTGACATATTATACCCTCCCCCTGTAAGTGCTAATTCTGGTACAGAAGATGCTCCAGCTGAATCTCCTACAATTTCTAATTGAGATATTGGACTTGTCGTTCCGATGCCGACGTTACCGCTAAAATATGCTAAATCATTTCCAATAATAGCTGATGTTTCATAAGTTCTCCAGTTTGTACTTGTTTGTATACCTAGTTTTGCGGTACCCCAACCATTCATATCGTAAGCGTACATTCTAACTCCAGTATGTACATCATTTACACCACCAAATGTTGTATCAGTTAGCAATTCAACTGAATGTCCTTGATTAGCATAAGCATCAGAACCATTACCTATTCCTATTACACCATTTACATTAAGTTTTATATAGGGTGTAGTAGTCCCGATGCCGACGTTGCCTCCATTAGGATTTAATAGTAAAGGATATTCAATTGATAGATCGCTTATGTTGGTTGTTTGTAACCATGAGCCATAAGGAGATGCATTTTGTGTTCCCATAGTTAGGATATTGTTATTATAGTAACCTCCTATTGCAAAATGCCCTGTGATAGTAGTTCCTGATGTAGCTGGGTTTCCTTCAGTTCCGAAACTAGTAAGTCTAGCTGCTGGGTTGGTAGTACCAATACCAACATTACCGCTGGTATTAATGCGCATAGTTTCACCAGTGCTTTTAGCAAAAATGATGTTGCCGTCCTGCATGGTATCAATCATAAAATTGGTGCTATTAGAAGCGATTCTGCCTAAGCCTTGAAGGCTAACATCATGATAAGTACCAGCTTTGTTGCTGCCATATTTACGCATAACGATATTAGAACTATCATCAGCAAGGATTTCGAAGCCGGCTTCACCAGTATCAAGGTCTGACTCAACATAGAAGTTGGAACTGGAAGAAGCTTTGTAAATGTGAAGATTAGCAATAGGGTTAGTAGTACCAATACCGACATTACCGCTGGTATTAATGCGCATAGTTTCACCAGTGCTTTTAGCAAAGATGATGTTACCATCCTGCATGGTATCAATCATAAAATTAGTGCTATTGGAAGCAATTCTGCCTAAGCCTTGAAGGCTAACATCATGATAAGTACCTGCTTTGTTGCTGCCGTATTTACGCATAACGATATTAGAGCTATCATCAGCAAGGACTTCGAAGCCGGCTTCACCAGTATCAAGGTCTGACTCGACATAGAAGTTGGAACTGGAAGAAGCTCTGTAAATGTGAAGATTAGCACTTGGATTAGTAGTACCAATACCGACATTACCACCTGTAAACCAAGAAATGCCAGAGTAATTAAGTTTAATCTCAGCTGTTCCATCAGAATTACCACCAATGTAAATATATTCCTGACCGGTGTTATCTGAAGGATAAAGATAGTTTCCTCCATCTGTCCACTCAGCACTACTAGAAATAGAACCAGAAGTATAAAGACCGTCTTTAAAGGTTAATCCACCTGTAGTAGTAGAACCGCCTTGAGTACCATCTTCTGAATAAAAGTCATCTGCTTGAAGGGTACCATTAACTTCTAAGAGATAACTAAGACTTGTAGTACCTATACCAATGTTACCGTTGTTATCTGAATAAATTCTAATATTTCCTGCTCCATCAGCAATTATTATTCTATTGCTTAAATCAGAGGCTAGACCTGTAACACTGCTTCCTATAATAGTATTATTACTTCCTGTAGTTATACCAGAGCCAACCTGATAACCTACAAAAGTATTTTTTGCGCCTTCTGTAATATTTTCTCCAGCTAAAGTTCCTATGGCAGTATTATAATTACCTGTGGTGTTATTTAAGAGCACATAATATCCAATTGCGACATTCAAAGAACCAGTGGTGTTTGCTGATAGTGTAGCATTTCCTATAGCTACATTATCACTAGCTGTATTGTTATAAAGAGCCCCATAGCCTATTGCAATATTATCGTTTCCTGTAGTATTTGTATAAAGTGAATTTACACCAATTGCAATGTTATTTTCACCTGTGGTATTGCTATATAGAGTACTGTACCCTAGTACAGTATTATTTCCTCCTGAAGTATTACTATAAAGAGCATCTGTTCCTATGGAAGTGTTACTAAATCCTGTAGTGTTGCTGAGTAGAGAGTTGATTCCTAGAGCTGTATTGTAGTAGGCTTGATCTCCACTAGTATGTGATAGGCTTCCGCCACCATTACTAATGAATAGTGTTCCAGTAAAGCTATCAAGTGCGTCTGCATGGTATATCAATTGATTTGCATTTATACCAATTATTCCATTTATATCAAGTGTAAAGTTTGGTACGGTAGTACCAATACCAACATTAGCATTCAAAAGATTAATGTAATCGGTAGTATCATCGTCAAAAACAATTCTACCGGCAGAGCTGCCTAGACCAATCCATTTGGTATTAGCAATAGTAGTATTACCAGTAGTAGTTATATCACCTCCATTAGAAATAGTAAAAATATCAGAGCCGGCAACCTCAAGTTCAAGCAAATTAGGCGAACCGGTACCGTTTTCATTAAGATGGATAAGAGAAGTAGAAACATTGCCGGTAGTTTGAGCAGAGCTGGGAGAGAGCTGTATAAAGCCGGATGAGGCAATTCCTCCTACGTATTTAGCATTAAATGCATAAGCAACTGATGACATGTGTGTTCTAGGATTAAAAGTTTGGTCATTTGGATCAGTAAAGTCTCCATCTCCGTTCTCATCTAATTCTATTTCAACCCAAAGGTCATCTCTATTGAAATTTTCTAAATCAACATCATTTAATGATGTAACACTTCCGAGTTTTACATTAAATATACCATCTGTTACTGTTACATCAGAGTGAGTTTCCTGCCATAAATTGTTACCACCCGAATCAGCATCATAAATGGTGAATCTAAAATCACATGAATTAGTCCCTATACAAGTTGCGGAAGCATTTGTGCCGTCATCATCTACAAGTTTGCCTTGAGCATTTATTGTTTCATAAATACCTGTAGCTGCAGATGTGTTATTTTGTAATAATATTGTATAAATTGGAAATATAAGTAGAAGTAAAATACCTATTAAAATATATCTAGTTTTAGATTCATTTTTAAGGACAGATTTTATATACATAAAAGGTTAAAAAGATTATGTGAATGAAGTTAAATATATACTAAGTAATTTATATGATTTTGTCAATAAATAATAAATAAACAAAAATATGAAGGCCTATCTGTTCGCATGATTTAGCATAATAAGTTCTGTCACTCCCTAGAACTTGCTTTGCGAGTTAATGGGGAAGTGGTGATAATGGAGTTGACATGGCTAACAAATTTAAAGAAAGTATATAATGAAAGGGACTTGACAATTAGAGGAATATTTTATAGATTGTTTATGCAACAATAAATTGATATGTAATCAATATGTCAAAACTGCCTGTTAAACAAAACAAAAGTATTTTTGCACTTCTTGTTTTAATCATGTTTGTATTTTTTCAATATTTCGTTTACAGCAGTCCAATCTATGCATCAGGAGTTTCTTTAGATGTAACCTCTCCAACTGATGGAGAGTTTGATGCTTCTACAGATACAGATGTTACTTTTGACTATACTCCAAGTTCAACTGAATTTGGAATAGGAGATATAATAACAATAGTTATTTCACCTTCAGTTGTATCTGCAGTTGATGACTGTGCATCAGCAACAGATGATCTTGATCAAGATACAACTACTGATGGATCATTTGGATCTTTTACAACATCGGGTGCTGTATATACAGTATCGGCGGCTACTACACAAGCTACAGGAACTGATGCTGAAATGTGTTTAAATTTTCAAAATGATACTGTAGCAGGTATCTATTCAATTTCGTTTTATGATGATAATGATAATGATTACGGCTCAGCTTTAATATATGTTGGAGATGATAATGATGTTACAGTGACAGGGGAAGTACAGCCTACTTTATCTTTTGCAATAAGAAACTCTACCGATACATCTGATACAAATGCTTGTGATTTAGGAGTACTAGATATATCAAGTGTTAGTACTTGTGAATATAGGTTGAAGCCTGCGACGAATGCTTCTTCGGGATATACAGTTCAGATTGATTCTGATGGAGATTTAAGACGAAGTGGTTCCGGTGATGTAGCGGATTCAGAAGATATAGATCCTGTGACTGAGAATAATACAGTTGGAGCTGGGACTGAAGATTATGGTATAGCTTTTAATGGAGGATCTGCAACTGGAGGAAATATAACTGAATCTGGAGATTTTAATGATGATGACACACCTATACCAATCTCTTCTAAAACAAATTTATATACTAGTGATGGTCCGAATAGTCCGTCATCACCTGATACAACAAATACTGCATTAGTGACCCATAGAGCAGCTATAGATAATAGTACCAATACCGGTAATTATTCACATACAATTTCTTATTATGCTTCAGCTTCATTTTAATTCTATTTTTTAATATAGAGTTGATATTTCTTGTATATATGCTATATTCTTTTTAATAGATTATCTTGAATACTTTCATATGACCAGGAAGAAATTTATAATATTTATTGGAATATTAACATTATTTTTATATTTAGTGGCTTCTGATGTTAATGCTCAAGATGTAGAAAGAACATACTGGGGAATTATTATTAATCCAGCAATTATACATTTAGAACTTGACCCTGGAGAAGTATATAACGGATCACTACAGTTGAAGAATGATTTTGAGCATGGCAATTTGGTCAGATATTATCCAACTTCGTTTAATTTCAGGCAGAGAGGTGAAACAGGAGATCCTGAATTTTATTACAATGAGGATTTACAAATTGAATTTAATTCTGCTGATTGGATTAGTTTTTCAGAAACAGAATACAATATTAATTTTGGTGAAGGAAAGCAGTCACACTTTGAGATAAATGTACCTGAAAATGCTGAACCAGGCGGACACTATGTTGCATTAGTATATACTGAAGAAGCTGGAGATGACAGGGATTATGTTGAGGTCTCAAAGAGTATAGCCTCATTACTTTTCATAAAAGTTACTGGGGATGAAAATGAAAACGGCGAGATAGTTGATTTTAAAACCGATAAAACTTTTTATGACTTTACGCCTGTTAATTTTTCAATACGATACAAAAATACAGGTAATATTCATACACAAGTCGGAGGAAATATATTTATACATAAAGGTGATATTACTAAGACAGTTGATACAATAAAAGTAAATGAGGATGTTAATTTAGTCTTACCAGGTAGCATTAGAGAATATTTTGAAGAATTTAATAATGGTTTTATTACAAAGGATGGTAATAAATTTATTTTCAATTGGGATCAATTTCCCAAGATGTATTTTGGGAAATATACTGCAACTTTAAAACTTCGTCATACTGTTAATAACGAAAGAGTTACGACTGAGGAGAGTATTGAATTTTGGATTATTCCATGGGGACTGATCTTGATAGTAGTATTGATATTGATTTTCATAATTATTTTATATAAAAGACGGAGAAATAGAGGTGCAAGAAAATATATGTAAGAGAAATATTTCAAAAGTATTAAAATTATGGATGTTTATATTTGTTTTTTTATGTATAATTTTTAGATCTAGTGTTTATGCTGAGGAATCCCAAGATGATTTATATGAAGGTTTAACTGTTTGGCCCTCGTTTAATGTTTTATCATTAGAAGCTGGAGATACTAAGAGTATAAGCACTTATATAAAGAATGAGAATGATATTAGGCTGCAAGTTGATGTAACATATAGAAATGTGAATATCAATGAGAATGTTGAGGATGGAATATCAGTAACAGAGGATACATCATCTAGTCCAGCTATATGGTTAAATCCTGAAACTAATATTCCGTTTATAATTGAGCCTCAAGAAACTGTTGAATTTATTAGTGAACTAAATTTACCAGATGATGCAAAGAATATAGGATATTATCCTTCTATCATTTTTTATTTTTCGTCAATTGAAGAAGACATTGAAGTTATATCCAGAAGAGAGATAGGTCAGATAATATATCTTTCTGTGTTAGATGAGAATGCTCAGAAAGCAGAAGGTAAAATTGAAATACAGGATTTTTCAGTTGATAAAAAATTGTTTACTAGACCAGAGGTGAAATTTAGTGTTCTTATAAAGAATACAGGGGATATACATTTACAGCCAAGAGGCTCAATTTATTTAGAAGATCCAACAGGTAAAAGGCAAAGTAAAACCCTAACAATAAATGATAAGATGGTATATTTACTTCCTGGTCAGGTAATGAGTGATTATTTACAATGGACAGATGATACTATTTCTAGATTTTTCCCTCCTATTGGTAATTATAAGGGGATATTGAATATCTATACAGAAAAGGACCAAAATGAAAGTAAATATGAAGAGATTGAATTTTATGTTTTTCCAGAGCAATACATTATTTACGGATTAATTGGATTGGTATTAATAGTTTTATTTTTGTTATTTATATACAAAAGAATTAAGGCTAAAAGGATTTATAGATAATTAGAAATTAAAGATTAGTCTAATAAGTACCTACAACTCTAAATGTAATTTCATCTTCATAGTCGCTAGCTGCTTCTGCATTATTACTTGCTTTTGCTTTTACATAGAGTGATGATCGTCCACCATAGATAGGTTTAGAACTTGTATTATAAATATTAGCTGGAGTTGTTGATATTCCTCCTACTGTATTTCCTCCATTGCCAAATGCTGATTCAACAGATAGAGGTCCTAAATAGGTTACTGTTGATGAGTATTCCTGAAGCCCATATCCTTCAGATGCAGAGTCGAGATCTGAGTCAGAAGATGAAATTGTATACGATGTAGTCGGACTGTAAAGCCCGGTGTAGTTGTCAAGTACTGATATCACTGCACCTCCGGAGGCATTTGATCCAAGGTCGAGCCATATTAAGTCTGTAGCTGTAGTTACACTGCCTATTGAAATTTGTCCTAAATCGATCGAATAAGGTGAAGAAGTTTCTGATCCTGAACCTCCTATGTTAGCAATATCTATATCAAAAGTAATTTGAGGATAAGACGTTGTTGCAGAAGAATCAGGTCCTGGATCTGATTCTGTAAAATCGCCATGTAGAGCTGTAGCCCTAAGATAATATGTTGTGCCACAGGATAATCCTAAAACATTAAAACTTGAAACTGTTCCTTCCCAAGAGGTTTCAGTTAAGTAATCGTTTATATCATGATTTGATGAATTTTCTACCATAAAAGTAGCTCCATCAATGTAATCCCATGAACTCCAACCTGAATCGGTAGTGATCTGTATAGAATATAGAGTATCAGAAGGATTGTTTTCAGAATTGAGTTCAAATCTGGCTTTATCATAGCAGCCGCCGTCACCGCAAAGCATGACCATTCCGTCTGGATTCACATCAGCATCTGAACAGCTTGTTGATCCATCAGTTGTTGTTTCAAAGCAAACAATAGAAGGAGCAGTAGCCATCCAGTTTAGTGGAGTTCCTATTCCTAATTTGTAATTAGAGGAGTCAAATCTATCGTCATTTAAATTGTCTCCGATTGATTGTACTAAACGGTAATTGCTACTCGACTCGTCCTCCCCTCCTCCGCTTCCAACTGTTAGATCCTTGATTATATAGTTTGTTGAATCAACATCATCAGCATTTATTTGACCAGTGCTGTTTGTAAAAACAAGAACTGAGATAATTAACATTACTAAGAAGTAAAGAGTTCTTTTTGATTTGTTCTTTGTTCTTGGTTGTTGGTTCATGGTTTATTATGATTTCGATTTAAGATATTTTGTTAATCCAGAAAGTTGACTTTGAATTTCATAAGCTTGATGGATTAGGTTCTTTGTTCTTGGTTCATGGTTGTTTGGGATATACTTTAGTTCTTGTGCTAGTTTTAAGCAAGTTATAACTTCATAAAGACTACCACGAGCAAGATATAGGAATTGAATGAATTCTTTTTTGTGATATCTTCCTTTTCCTTCTGCAATATTCAATGGGATTGAAATAGAAGCTCTACGGATTTGGCTTGTCAAACCATAGATTTCATTTTTAGGGAAAGTTTTTGTTAATACATAAATATTCTTAGAGAATTGGATAGAGTTCTGCCAAACTTTTAAATTCTCAAAATTAAATTTAATAGTTTTGTATTTCATAGTAATATTTAAGAACAGAAAATATCGAAGAATTAATTATTTTAATTAAAAAAGTATAACAAAATAAAGAAAAAAAGTCATAAAAGCATAATCCTTGAGCCAAGATCTTAGAACCAACAACTCCTCAGTTTATCACCCACCAATCGAATTCGGTTTTATTGTAATGTGTCTGATCCATTTTAATTATAAAATATCCATCACCTATTTCTTTTACTCCTATAATTGGGACATTGTTATCTTCAGCTTTTGGGGTTACAAAGACTTTAGAGTCTGGAGTTACAACAGATGTTTCGATAGTTATTTCAGTCTCACCGATGCCAAATGAAGAGGTACCAACTGATGAATCTTCTTTGTCAGAAGAAAATGAAAGTTTACCGTCACTATCTACGCTGAATACAACTTCACCCTCACTATTTTGTATTTCAAAAGCAGTATCACCAAAGGATTCAGATAATTGAAGAATAATGTTTTTATTAGATAAAGCATAGAGTTTTTCAGTTCTAATTTGGTGGGAGGTTAAAAGGCCAGATACATTGAGATTATTATTAACAGTAATGTCATCGACTTCAATAGAGTTGAAAGAAACATTATCTGCTAAGATGATATTAGCATTGAGTGTATCAGTGATGGTAAGGTTAGAAACTGAGTCAAGAGAACCTGTGTCTCCTAAAAGAACATCGTCATAGTAAGAGATTATTTGATCAAGTTTATTGATATAATCTTCGGACAAAGAGCTGTTTGTAAGTTCAATAATTTTTTGTTCATGATCTTTAATGATTTCTAGATTGTATATAGGGACTTTTTCATAAGCTAAGCCTTTAATTTTACCATCAGCGCCATAAGTAACAAGATTATTTAAATCAAGATCTTCAAATTCTTCAGCGATGTAGCCAATAAGGCGCTCGCCAGTAGCTTTGTCGTTAAAGATGCGGGGCTGGGCTTGAAGGATTTTATAGAAGTTATCAGAGTAATTTTTAATATTGGTTTTATTTGCTCTACTAGAGGAGTAATAATAAATGTTATTATTATATACTCTTAGGTAGCTACCTGAGCTAGTTCCTGTCAGACCAGCAACAGCAAGTACAGTTCCAGGATTAGTAGTCCCGATGCCGATGTTGCCGCTACCATCGATTCTTATGGCTTCAGTAGAATTTGTTCCTATAGCTAATTCTGTTAATATAGCACTGTTATGAATTCCATGTATAAAAGAGTAATCGTCAGCATCACCATAAATAGTTAATCCTAGGTGTGCGTATGAGCCAGAACCGCTAGACAATCCACTGTCAATTATAATGCCTTTTGTTGAAGTACCAGATGGTGTATAAGCCACTGTTTGACCTCTTTCAATTACGTGTAATTTAGAAGCAGCTCCTGTAGTCCCGATGCCGACATTGCCTGCATTAAAAAAAGCCTGAATACCGCCATTTGAATAACCTCTGATAAGTACGTTTTGGTTTTCTTCATCATCTCTAATTCTTAAAAAACCACCATCGGAACCAGTACCAATAGTAACTCGTTCATTATAGCTGTCATTTGAATCTGATAATAAAATTTGACCAGTTGTAGCAGCTGAAACTTCCAATAACTGGGTTGGACCTGTTCTTCCAATCCCTATATTGCTAGCGAAATAACCTTGCCCGTCTTGGCGTACATAGAATACATCTGAAAGTGTACTACCAGTAGCTATACGTATTGGTTTATAACCAGCGTTACCTCCGGTATCAAACGGATATAGAAATTGGAAGGCAGCGTTATCATCTGCTGCTGTATAGTTATTACCTACTTGAACAGTAAAGCCTGAGCGACCGCTAGTAACAACTGTTCTAACTCCTAGTGAAATACTCCTTCCTCCGATAGAAGTTGTACCAGCAGAACCCGGATCGATATCTAAAATAGAAATAGGACTTGTCGTCCCGATGCCGATGTTGCCTGAAGTTGCAAGGGTGAATTTTTCACTTCCACTTTGTAATAGATATAACGGAATGTTGTTAACATTTATTCTGAAGTGATCTCCTGAATTTGAATAACCTAAGAATGTTTTCCAACTAGCAGAACTGTTTTGCATTTCTAAGCCTGCCCAACCGCTTCCATTTAGATTATAAGTTTCTATACTAGCTTCAGCATTATTAGCAACAACATTTAGAGTAGCTCCTGGGTTAGTAGTGCCAATACCAACATTGCCATTTGCTAGTAAATTTAATTGAGATCCTCCTGTATCAGAATGATATAAACTCATCACATCAGTACCTACATTGTATTGTAAATAAGCTTTGATTGCTGAACTGTAATAAAATTCGATTACTGGATCTCCCGAAAGTCTTATTCTACCACTATCAATTTCTAGTTTTCGTTCTGGGCTAGTAGTACCAATGCCGACATTAGCATCTAAAAGGTTAATATAATCAGTAGTATCATCTTCAAAAACAATTCTACCGGCAGAGTTGCCTAGACCAACCCATTTAGCATCAGCTATAGTAGTATTACCAGTAGTTGTGATATCGCCGCCATTAGCAATAGTAAAAATATCTGAACCAGCAACTTCAAGTTCGAGGAGATTAGGAAAGCTAGAGCCATTTTCATTAAGGTGGATAAGAGAAGTAGAAACATCACCTGTAGTTTGAGCGGAGCTGGGAGAGAGATGTATAAAACCTGATGAAGAAACACCTCCTACGTATTTGGCATTAAGTGCATAAGGCACACTTGTTAATTGTGGTCTGCTTGTTGAGCTGAATACTTCTTCATAGCTTCCATTATCATCTGCATCAAGTTCAACTTGAATATAGAGGTCATCTCTATCAAAACCAGTTAAATCAGCATCGTTATCAAGACTTGTAACACTTCCGAGTTTTATATTAAAGATACCGTCGGATACTGTAACATTCGAATGAGATTCACTATATAGTTCGTTGCCAGCGGATGATGCATCATATATTTTTACTTGAAAATCACAAGATGATCCACATGCTCCTGAAAAATTAGTCCCGTCAGAATCTACAAGTTTGCCTTGAATATTTATTACTTCATTAATAGCTGCATCTGCCTTTTGGTGAATGAATATTAAAGAAGATAGAATAATAAGTATAAGTAATAGAAGTAAAACTTTATATTTTTTAGATATTTTTAGTGAAATATTTGATGTGATCATAGGCAGAATTTATATTGTTAGCAAAATATCTTTTCTATTGTTACAGAATATAAAAATATTGCTTATTTGTCAAGCAATAGTGTTGGTTATGGAATTAATATAGAAAGATTTGTATATTCTAAAAAAAAAGTTTAGAATAAAAGTATAAAATTTAGATATAAGTTATAATTTTTGTGGACATGAATCCTGAAATTGAAATACGTAGAAACAACTTGCATTTATCAAACAATCATAACATCGAGAAGAACAAGAATAATTTAAAGAAAAGTAGTGTAAATCAAAAAGTTAAAAAAATTGATTCTTTAATAGTAAGTGTTATATGCATCGTTACATTTTTTATTCCATGGGTTTTTACGCATTATACATATGAATTTTATGAGATTACAAAAAATACTTTTTTAATTGTTGGTTTAGTTATTCTTATAATTTTATGGGCTGTAAAAATATTTCGGACTAAAAAAGTAACTTTAGTTAGAACTCCTTTAGATATACCTATCTTAGTTTATTTATTAACTCAGATTATATCTGTAATCTTTTCAATAAATAAAGAGACAAGTATATGGGGCTACTATTCACGATTTACTGGTGGTTTAATTTCAAATGTAGCATTAATACTTTTTTATTATGTCATTGTAAATAATGCAGATAAGAAGAAGGCAGTTAGGAATATAATTATATCATTATTAGTGTCTGTAACTTTGCTTGCGTTGTTTACTATTCTAAAGAGCTTCGGTATATTTTATGATTTATTTGAAGGATTGGGGAATTCCCACCCGTCTCTTGAATTTCTAAATTACTTTATATTCAACATAAC
>CAZNER010000027.1:0-25517 GCA_964572065.1 uncultured Candidatus Saccharibacteria bacterium | reverse complement strand
CCAAATATACCTCTATTATGCGTACCATTATCTGTAGCGCCCAGACTATATCTATCATCAGTTAAATCTCCAAAATCAGAAGCAGATGAAAGAGTAGATATGGTTAAATAATCTATAGTATTTACAGACCCACTTTCATAACCACCACCAAATATTCCTCTATTATTAGCGGCATTGGAACATCCACTATGCCAACTTCTATTTGCTGTTAAATCTGCAAAATGGGTAGAATTGCCTGTTGTAGAAATAGTAATATGTTCCATTCTACACTGTCTGCTAGTAGTATAACCACCAGAAACTATACCCTTATCATTAGACCCATTAGAACAAGCCCTTAAATCGTATTTTGTTTGCGTCATATCACCAAAATCGCTTGCATTTCCCGTAGTCATTATTGGAATATAATCGATTATATTATATCTAGTACCACCATTAACACCACCGAAGAAAACCCCTCTACCAGTTATTCCATTTGACGTTCCGGCCAAAGATTGTCTGACTGCTGTCAATGCACCAAAATAAGCAGCATTTCCAAGACTTGCAATATCAAAATATTGTATTACATTAGTTTCATCAGACGCATAACCGCCACCCCATATACCTCTATTTCCTGATAAAGGCGGATAATATGCAGCTGATACATTTCCGTAACCTCTTATCATTCCATCGCTGTTCCTACCAATTACTGTTTTATTGCCGCTTTCAAGCTCATCTATTTCATACTCTCCGGAACCTGTTTCTACCGTGTTGGATTCAATAGACCAGTCATCTTCTTTTAAAATTATAATTCTTGCCGTTTCGCTTTTTGTACCAGAAATTTTATAAGGCATCGGTTCCTCCTTTAATATTCATCACGAACTCTCATAAAAGGCATCCATTTTATTGTATATTCAAAAGGGTCACCTGTTATTTCCAATTCATTAGTGACATCAAAATCCATACCATCTGTAGTAATGGTCATACTAATACTGTCTATATCAATACCTGCTGACGGTAATAAATCTTTCAAAATTATTTCAACATAACTGTCTAACTCCACTTCATACGTAGATGGATAGCATGATTCAACAAATGGGGCTCTTAAATCATCTTCCAGCGGTGTCCAATCAATCTTAGCAGAAATTACCTCCACCGCTTGTTGTATCTGTTCATCTAAATTATCTCGATTAACTAAATTTATAAATTCAGGAGGTATATCACCACCATTTTTATGTGGCTCGTCAGTTGCTAACTCTACAACCCAAATAGGCTCTCCTTCAATACCTTTAGGAGTAACCTGTTCAAAAGTTATACCACATTTTACAACTTTATATGGATTAAGTGAATTTCTAATTAAAAACTGAGCCATTTAAATACCTCTAAATTTAACTTGAATAGTCAATCTGATTTACAACCGACTTAATTCCCCAACGAGTTATACTATCTACATTAGTATACCAAGCGGAAGGAGCTCCTTCAGGATCTTGCTGCCTAAGAATCTGAACTCTTGCACCGCTTGCTGTAGTATAACTATGCGCTATACCAACAAAACTATTATTACCACTAGTAGGAACAGCAACACTTGTATCTGTAGTACCTGATAGTGCAGTAAAATAATCAGTATTTGTACCATCTGTTATCATTAAACAATCACCTTCGTCTACACTAGTACCTGCAGCAATTGTCAAAGGTGTAGTATCAGTTGTATAATTAGCAGTAATATAAGATTCTTTAATAGAAATACCAGCCAATGCCTCACTATCTATTGTTAAGTCAAAGCCTAATTCTTTAGAACAATCATTAGTAGAACCAGGCAACACTTTTACTGAACTTCTATTACTACCAGTATGATATTCACTAACACTTCCAGAAACTATATAAAACTTACCATCGAGATATTCGACAGAAGCATTTATATATGATAAAGAAAAACCAGTATCTACTGTATCTAATGTTAAAGCTCTTATTTTTTCTTCCATATCTGCCGCTATGGTATTACCTGATACAGGAGTTTCATCTTGATTATAATCTAATGTAATTTCATAATAACCACTACCTATACCACTTGTAGTGGCGCTGTTATCTATTTTAACATTCAATTTATTATGAGTAGAATCTAAATCGAATTTTCCGCCCGAGCCGGCAAACCCAGAGCTCTTACACCAACCAGTCTTAATATTAGTAACATAAATATCCTGTATAGCGGTGTTATTAGTATTATCACTATAGGCAGTAGTAGAAAACTTAAGAACAAACTGCTCATCACCTTCAAAACCTGTTGGCACTATTTGTGCTTGATCAACAGTAACTGTCTTCACATTTCCAGGATAATTTTCTAAATCTTGTGTGCTTATATTTAAAGCCATGTTTTAATACCTCCTATATAATTTTAACAATAAAAATATCTTTCGCCGGTTGACAAATAATATGGACAACCGTCATACATACACATAAATCCCCATTTTCCGCTTTGAGCGGTAACCATATAATGCGTTATACCATCTACCGTATGAGTAACCTTAGTAGGAACAGAACCTAACAAATGTTCAGATCTTAAATCACTGCATTCTGTAGAATAAGGACATGGAACAAAGGTATGTCCTTCATGCTCACTAACTTTATGTTGTGGAAGATTTCCATAAACTTCTGTTCCTCGTTCATACTTCCATTGTAACCAGTATTCGAAAGGCGTGCTAGAATAATTAGCTAACCAAGCTGCTTCTTCAGAAGTAAACAATGCAGTCATAGCAGCCTCTTCAGCTATCCTAGCAGGATCACTAACTTCTCTAGGATCTGGAAGACTATAAATCTCAAAATAAAGACCCCTTACATAATCCCATTTATCCCTATTAGTTCCAGATACAATTGTAACACAGTCAGGTCCACATCTTCGTCTCATAAATTAACTCCTAAAATTATATAATTCTCCAAGCTCATTAACTACATATGTCTTATAAAGTAAATTAAGATTATGTAATTCCCTTTCATGATTACTGGTGTCTATTAATAAATAATCTTTACTTCCCAACTTTGGAACTTTATTTAATTCAGTATCGTGGGTTATCTTAGCGTCAGATAATTTTATAGTTCTACCGCTATATGTAACCTTTCCCCAAGATAATTTTCCTACATATACATTGCTAACTAATACAAGATATTGTGAATAAAAATCTAACATAATATAATCATTATCCTGAACCTTTTCAGCATCAGCTAAAGCAGGTCCAGAAAAATATGCTTCTTTCAAATCACAAACTCCTTCTGTATTATAAATAGCTTCTGCCCAATGAAGCTCAAGTTTATATTTTTCCGGGCCGAATGAAAATTTCTCCATAATTCATCTCCTTATAACCATAAAGGTGTATATGGCACAGAAACACTACCATTACCTGTCTCTCCAGCAAGACCAGTACCTCCACCTATTGTAATAACTGTTCCTACATACGTTGTATACGCTCGGCCTATAGAACCAGCCGACACATTTCCTGTAGTAGCTTGTGTCGGAGTACCTGTAAAAGTTATTCCAGCATTTACTACTCCACTCTCATGAGAGGCTTGACCCTCAGCTATACCTCTAATAACATAGGTAGGTGCTGGTGTGCCCCCTCCAGCAACCCATTTTGTTAAACTCCAACTTTCTTGACCTGGACCTATTGGGTCTTCTTTATTATAATTATAACCGGTAACAAACCAATTTCCAGATACATCAGCAACAGGAGTTCCACAAATTGTAGCCGCAACTGAAGCGGAAATTTGATTGGCATTAGCACAAGCATTTGTAGGTTGCACACTATGAGATCCAGTGCCATCAGCATAAACAGTAATATTCAAAGTCTCTGTAGGTTTCTGTATTGTTGACCATGGAGTCCAACTACCAAGGCAATATAATCTTTGTGGATTTGGATTATATCCCCAGTTAACAGAAACCGCACAGGCACCTGGACTAAATGTAACAGTCGTTCCGGCTCCTATAACAATGCTCATTATAAACCCTCCTTAATCAAGTGATTCCTCTATTATTACTAAGGTTACTTTATTTATTTTTCTTACAATTCAGATACATCTTGTAATCGCATTCGTAGCGTTTATCACAATCTTTACAATACTTTTTCTTATATACTTCTAACCTGGCGCGGATTTGTCGATCAGTTAAATGACCATATCCGCCCATTACTTCGTTTTTCTTTACAGTTTTAGGATCTACCCTTTTACTTTTTCCACATCCTCTACATGCCATATTCCGTCTCCTTAATTAGTTGTAGCAATCATTGTCACATGAGTTTCAAACCAACCTTGAGTATTAGGAATAGCATTCATAGAAGCATCCATAACATATCCTCTAAAAGTTTGGCCGCCGGCCGTAACTTGACTAGCTACTATTAAATCGTCGCTATCATGTACCATAGTATAAGTAACAGTAACTAATCCCATAATGTCATAAGAAAAATTTAATGATGTACATTCTATAAATGCTGCCATTTCATACACTCCTATTAACTATATGTAAAGACACTTCCTTCTTCTACATATGTTAAATCTTTAACTATTCTGCCTTGAAAAGTATTTCCACCTTTTATATTAAGTCTAGAGAAATTAGCTGATATATAACTACCACCTTGACCTCTAAATTGCTCACTACCAGGTAATGTTTCAACACAAGGTTGAGTTACAACAGTAGCAACTTCCGCCATAAAAGTGTGTAACTTAAACCCTCCACTAGTTATAGGCATAGGAGGCCCTGCTCTTAATTTATATTGGCTTCCAGTATAAGAAGCTCCTTCCTTTTTCCAATTAGCTGATGATCCATCTATAACTATATTATAAGCCATAAATCTTCCCCCTATTTATTACGTTGTAATAGTAAATAAAAACGAATATGATACAGTAGGAACTTGTCCAGGCTGTGCGTCCAGATTAAAACTCTGTAAATACATTGGGCCTTCACCAACACCAAAGTTAGAAAAAACTAAACTGTTTGATGTATTAAACGTCAAAATATCTCCTGAATAGCTCATACCATACCCATCCCTCCTATCTGTCTTCATATAAACTCCAGTGGGACCAGAACCTGCACTAGCATTTATTATAGGGTAACTTCTACCTATACTACCATTCATACTTACATATCCTAGACTTTCGCCCGGCCCTGAAATAAAAGACAGTCCTTCACCTGAGTGAATTAAATATAATTTATCATTAACACAATCATATCTTCTAACCCAATTTATAGAAACTCCAGCTTGTACAGGACATCCAACATATATATCATTTTCAGCATAACCAGCAACAGAAACGTTCCCCACCGTAGGTCCTAGTCGCGGCGGAGAACAAACATCTATTATCTCTGTACTGCTACTTACATTTATCGAAGTAACACATCCGGTTAAACTTAGATCTAAATCACCTACTAATTGACAACATCCTGCCATTTTATTCTCCTCCTCCGGCTTCTATATCATCACTAAAATATGTTCCATACGCAGGACCACCTTGTACAATAGATGAGTGGTCATGAATTGGTACTGCTAATACACTAAAAAGAACTTTAACAGCTGGATCAGCGGATATAAACCATATTGAGTTTTCTTCTGGCTTTTTATGCCAATACTCAACTCCAAATTTGCCATCTGTTAGCTCTTTTGTTATTTCTCCAACTTCCTCATTTTCTACAAAAAATCCATTTTTGACTGGATGAGGTACACCATTTACTGTTAACTCCGTTGCTCTTGTGGGAAACATCGCTAAATTATTATTAGGATCTATAGGTATCCAAAAATCTGCATACATTCCCGGTATTAAATAAACTGCAACTTGTGATGTATAAGTATCTGTAGCCATTTCTTCCTCCAAAAATTATTTATGTACTGCTTGATTTAATTTTACTTCCTGCTGCTGTAGGTAATGGTGTCTTACCTTCAGGAGCTTTAGCCACAGGTATATTACCTTGACTAGCTAATGGACTTGTATGAACAGTAGCCGTCTCACTCAATATATCAGAGTGTAAAGCATCTATCTTTCCAACCATCTTGGCCTTAAATTTACCACTTCTAACTCCTCTTCTAGCTACACCATCTATAGAAACCCAAGAAGCTGTATCAGCAGTTACTCTTCTTGTGTATTTTTTTCCTTGTAATAAACTCAGCCAATCTTCTCCGCTTATATCCATATTAACATAAGTAGGATCATCCCAACATGGAGATATGGATACATGTTTAACTATCCCTGTAAATATAGTATTATTAGGTCCATCCTCCCCAGCCTCTATCTTTACTGCGCTCGCTATAATTTGACTAGCTAAAACACTTCCTTTTACTTTAAGTTTAGCACTAAAAGTACCTACTTGACCTCTAGCTTTATTAACATTAAAGCTTAATATATAAGGAGTAGATACATTTATACTCCCTACACTTATTCTCGCTCTAACTCTCACTTGATCAATCGCCACTTTATAAACCTCCTTTATTGCTCAACTGGATTATTATGTAAAGTACAGGTTACTTTATCTCCTACCCTCAATACTTCTGGCTGGCAATTTATTGCCAAATGTTCACCAACCCCATCAATCCTTACTCTATAATCAACATGATTTCCTAATTCACTTATGATAGTACCTCTGGCAGTTACTGTTTCCACCTTTTTGAGATATGGTCCTCCACTAATTCCCACTAGATTATTATCCATTATTAACTTATTACTAACTGTGACAGAAACTATATAAGAATTACTATCTGTATATTGATATGAAATAGCGTTTATTACCCCACCTGTAGCAGGGGTGCCTAATTTAGGATTGCAATTAGGGCCACATGTATAAACCGTTTGTGTACCATTATCTGAATTTATGTAATCATGTAAAGTATCAGATAAACCCGCACATTCAGATGAACTCAAAAAAGACATACTTAAATTTATACCGCCGCCAGCATCCATTTGAGTCAAAACTTGTTCCATAGCAGTGTTTGTAAACGAACCTTGGACAGTAGTAGGATCATTATCCGCTATACCATCACTCTGATTTATCAATGTACCATTAAAAGCTACTGGAGGAGGCTCATCTGTTATAATAATCGGCATTAATTCATAAGTAATTTCAGAAGCTATGTCTCTGGCATTTCCATTAGGATCAACTATATTTATAGATGGAGTATCCAAATCTACTAATGCCCAAATTTGTTCAACCAAAATACCCGATCCGCCTATTGGAAGAATAGTTCCTTGCTGACCTATCATTGGCTGACCATTATTCATCTTCTGAGCATATCCGCAACTACCATAAACATTATATGTAGCATCATCGCCATATTCAGCGCCATCATGTTGTTTGGCACCATTAGCGAAAACTACTGCCGGATTACCATCTTTATAATTAATTACATAATGTACTCCCTCTTCTAATTGTATTAATTTACTTTCAGTATCACTTATAGATGTCCATATTTCACAAGGTACATTTTCATCACCACTTAAATATGCTTCCATTGCTGCTTCATTAGCAGGTCTACCTTCGCAAATTTCCATTTTCTTACCAGATATAAAAATTTTAGATACTTTTATAAAATTATCTTGATTATACTCACCATAATCAAATCTTAAAAAATCATCTACTGGAATGGGAATACCTCCTTCAACTCCATGATCAGCGTCTGTATAACATTCTGCTTCACTAGGTGGTGCATTAACTACAGGTCTACGATACAAAGCACCTAAACTTTCTCCTACTAATACAGGTACACTAGAAGATTTACTATGAGTTACTGTCACAAAAGGATCATTAGTACCTGTATCAAATCTTATTCCATATCCAACTATACTTTCATACGGACTTGTTATATTATATAAATTATCTATATTATTATTATAAGAACTATTTAAATGAGGATCACGATAGACTATAACAGCATGAGACGAAAAATTATCTCTGTTACAATTAGTCATCATATCGGTCACATCATAAATTTTTGCTCCTGTTAAAACTGATTCCCATGAACCCTCAGATCTTCTCGCTAAAGGTTTTTGACCATAAACTAATACACCAGCACATCTATCTTGAAAAGTAGCTGACTGCACTCTAAAATAAACATCAGTTATACCACCACCAGGAGCACCAGCTCCTACTTCTCTAAATTCCACCCTTGGTGAAGTTGACGTATAATCAGAATACATTTCATAAGGCCCGGATTGATTTAAAGAGTCTTGCAAAAGAGAAACTTTAATTACCTGCATAGCATCCATATGTTTAATATCTAATCCTGCCAAAGAACCGCCTATACTAGAAGTAGCACAAGAAATACCATAGTGTGCAACCACCTGTGCAGCAAGACTGCCTGTACTGTTGTCTTCAACTGCTTGATAATCAGATTGACCAAAACTATCCCAAAAACCTGCCATTAATTAATCCTCCATGTTACTTTTGAAAATTTTGTAATGACCTTATTTTACTTTCCATTTCATTCATTGTTAATTCAATAGATCTCTTATTTTGTGCTACTGATGACTGTAAATAAGACACATTAGCATTGACATCACTAACTTTTTGGTTGAAGTTAGAAGTACACTGTGCTATTTTACCATCAATAATACCATTTATATCTACATCACCACTTCCTGTGATCACATTTACTTGTGTCTGTAAATCCTCTATAGCTACATTCACACTATTTATTCTGTCTTCTAATGCATCTGATATATTCTTTAATTCATCAGCTCCTACAGCACCAGTCTGATCAACATCTACTTTTATATTTGCAACAGCTGCTGCTATCTTAGATGCTGCTGCATCCCCATCCACCACTAAATCAACATTGCCAGCATCAATTTCTATCTTAGGTAACTCCCCAACCTCAAGTTTAGGTAATTCATCTACTTCAAGCTTAGGTAATTCATCAACCTCAAGTTTAGGTGGCTCCTCAAACCCTATCTCTAGTGATTCTAATTTACTTATAGCCGCGTCCAATGCTGATGTATCCACAGTTATAGTAGTTGAATTTAAAGACTGAGCTGCTATTCCTCCAGGATATGCAAATTGTTCAGTCAAATCATTATGTACTGCACCACCATATTGAAAACCTTGAGGATATACCATCTCACCTTTCTGTAAGAATACAGGACCACTCTTCCTCACTCTTCCGCCGGTATGCATTCTATCTACAGATTCTTTAGACAACCCATAACTAACAAGTTCTTCTGGTGACATTGTTTTTAATAATTCTTTTAAAGTATCTAATTCAGATCCTTTAAACTTCCTACGCATTTCAGCCATACCCATTGTAGTAGCTTTTTCTAATAAATCTATTTCTGAAAGACGTCTAGTTCTAACTGCTTTTTTAGGTGTATATGCATCAAAAGTTTTTCGGCCGGTCATGACGCCGGGATATTTTACAAATTTATCCTTAATATTAGATTCTATAATTTTTTTGCCGGTTTCTTGACCTTCCTTAACTTTCTTCCATATTTCTTTAGCTTCCTCTATTTTACCCGCTTCAGCAAGTCTTTGAATTTCTTTATGATGTTGAGGGAAGAAAGATAAAGTTCTTTCCACAAACCAATAATGATCATCTTCAAAAATATCTTTATATTTATCAGCTACATTAGCTCTAGTCCAAGATCTATATAATCCCTTAGTAGTATTATAGTAATCTGCTTCTAATTTATTAAAAGCTGTTAATGTAGGACCAAACTCTCGACCCAACTTTTCACTCCAAGCACGATCTCCAAAATCACCACCTGCTTGAACATAATTTATTAAATTATCAGCCCTTACAAGTTGATCCTCTAACATATATTTAAGCTGTTCTTGCTTTTCTTTTGTTGGATCAGAATATAACTTAGAAGTAGCATCATCAAGATTGGAAAGCATTTTCTTTAAATTTTCTTTAGCAGATTTAAGAAAATGCATCTTCTTACCATCTCTTCCTCCAACAACAACCACAGATTTATCTGCCCCAGCCTTTAACCAACCTTTTGTAGGTACTCCATAAGCATCTGTTTCTTCACCACTAATTTTATGCCGTGCTTTATATATATCCAACTCTTTAGCAGTAGGCTTTCTTCCTTTCAAAGCTTCAAAATCAGTTGTAGGACCTACTGTTTTTCTTTTATAAGTTTTACCCGGTACTGCTTCAAATTCTTCTGCTATTTTTTTAGCTTCATCTAACCTGTTCCTAGCCTGTCTGTTCATCTCTTCTGTAAGATATTTATTAGCAGCTTCAAGAGTTTGCCCACCTGGTAATGGTGGACCATACCCTTTTGCCCATTCAATAATAGCTTTATCTACATCTTTACCTTTTCCAAAATCTTTTGCAAATCTATCACCTGGCATTGTTTCTTTTATAGCTGCCATTTTTTTCTGAGTTTCTTTCCATCTATTCTCATTTTTATACCAATCAGCGTATTCCTTTTCCTTCTTTTCCATTTGTTTCAAAGTTAAATCTTCCCCTGGGCCTGCAACAAAATATCTTGGGGTTTTTGGACGCTCTCTTTCTTTATAATCTTCTTCTCTAGTAATTAAATTCTTTGTCCATTCTTGTTGTTGATCTCTAAAATCTTTCCATTCTTTCTCAGTTTTTTCCATCTGTTTTAAATTAAGATTTTCTTCTGCCCCAGCAACAAAATATCTCACTTTATTTTTATCTTTTAATACTTCTTTTTCCCTAGCCTTAAGCATAGCAGCTTCTTCTTTGCGTTTCTTCTGAGCTTCACGCCAAGCTATAGCCTCTTCTCTAGTTGCAGCTTTCTGGGCCGGTCTATCTGTTAGCCTACCTTCCCAATCCTGTTTTCCTTTAACAGGTGTAAATATTGATTGTAATTCCTCACCAGTTACTCCCTTTCTACCACCAATTACTGACTTTCCGGCTCCAACATCCTTCCATAACGTTTCTCTACCTGACCAACCTGCAGCTTCTGCTTCCTCTGGTGATACTTGTTCTCTATATGCCCACTTACGTTTTTCGCCCATTGTAAAGAATTTTTCTTCTTCTTCATCATCCCAAAAAACACCACCATTAGCAAAACTTAATGATTTTTGTCTTTCTTCCTTCTCTTTTTTAATTTTATCAGCGGCATCTTTTAACATACCAGAACCTAAGTAAAAATCTTCTGGTTTTTTCTTCATAAAATCTTTAATCCAATCAACTAATCCACCTTCTGCAAATGTAAAATCAGCTATAACTTGTTTACCTTCCAAAAATTTACGTGCTATACTAGCAGCAGAGTTTTTTATCTCTGGATTTTTTAAAGCTTCTGCAAATTCTTTAGCTTCTCGAAAGAATTGTCCTTTCATGACATGCTCACCATAATCACTCATAGCTTCTGGGCTCATCTCTTTCAATGAACCAAAAGCTTTGGTCTTAGCATCAAAACTTTCCTTAGCTAATTTCCAAGCTTTTTCTGCAACAGGATCATCAGACATCATTTTACCAAATGAATATGCTTTACTAGTTATTTCTTTACCTTCCTCCACAACTTTTAAAATATCGTCTGTTGAAGGAACGTTTTTAGATGGCTTGTATCTATGTACAAGTGGTTTTTTGGCTGCTTCATAAGGGTTGTACTCCTTACCTCTTAAAGCAGCTTTTAATTTAGCAGCTTCTTCTGCATCCACTATATCCACTAAATATTTAGCTTCCGGACTTAAACCTTCTAAAGCTTCATCCATACTAGATTTAGTTGGTTCTTTAGACCATCTTTTACGTGCTTTCTTTAAAATTCTACCAGTTTTATACCTTTCAATAAGTCCTTTTATACCAGTTTTTTCTGGGACTACTGTCTTAAGAAGCTCTTCATAAGTTTTAGGCTTTTTAAGCGCTTGTGTAACCGCCTTTTTACCCACGCCTAGTGCTAGTTTACCAATACCTCCTGCTATACCTATAATATCACCAGGACCAAGTAAAGGCTCTTCAAGACCACCTAATTCTCTTTCAATTTCTTCATCAGACATACCTATAGCCCTAAGTGTTTCGACTGCGCCGCCGGCGGCAAACTTTTTGCCCGACAGTCTTTTGAATGCTTCCTTGTCTAAATTATCCATTATTTCAGATAAACTTGATCTTTGTAATCCTCCAACTTCTGCCATAATTTCATCAAGTGAAGTTCTTGATTTATGACCAGGACCCATTTGAGAATCCATAAATAAACTTAATGAGCTAAATGCTTTCCCGGTTTTTGGATCAATTTTAAAAAATTTCTCGCTGGGTTTTTTCTCGTTTAAACCCAACATTTTTTTCAAATAATCTAAGTTTCCTTCTGTAATACCAACTGTAATACCACCATCAGCTTTTCCTTCCAATAATTCGTTTAACATCCTCTTCCTATCCGAAAGATTTTTACCTATTTTAGTTTTTTTCATTAATTCTTTAGCTATTTCTTCTTCCTCTTTAATAGTACCATATTCAGGATCTATTTTAAATCTCTTTTCTTTACCACCATCACCATAACCAGGAATCACACCTTTTTGGTTCATATATTCCAAATTACCATAACCTAATCTTTGAGCGGCTGCAGCCCTTATAACATATTCACCCGGACTCAACATTGCGGGAACTTTGTCCTCTCTAGGACCGCCTTCTCCAAATATACGACCACCAGCGGCTCTTTCTTCATCAGAAAATAAATTTTTAACATATTTAAATATTGATCCAATACCTCCAATAGGACCCCTTTGATACCAAGGTTTATCGTATGTAAATAAATCGTCGCTAGATTTTGTAGTAACTCCTTTCTGCTTGGCAGCTTCTAATTGCTTATTGGCAGCATCATTTTGAAGTTTGGCTGCTTCTTCTTGTTTAACTACAACATCCTTCATTATGCCAGAACTTTCTTTTAAACTATTATCATAATAAGTACCAACACCCTTCTCATTTTTATCAGAACCAAACATATAATCAAAAAGTTTTCCATAATTTTTAGCCATACCAATAGGATTGATATTCTTAAGAACTGTTCCATATACTCCTAACATGCCCCTTTTATACCAAGGTTTTTCTTCTGCTGTTTCTAAATAAGATTTTTCTTTTGGTAATCCAATCTCTTCTGGTTTTAAACCAAAACCTATCGTAGCTATTTTTTCCAATAATTCAGTATGTCGTTTTAACTCAGTTACAACAGGACCTTCGGTTGCCTCTGTTAATTTTTGCGCAAATTGAGGATTGGCTGCTTTCCAACCTTCCAACAATCTGTTCATTTCACCTACTAATTTAAATTGATCAGGACCATATGCTTTATATTGAGTGGTTCCTATAGTTTTGGATACAGTGTCTATATAAGCAACTAAATCTTTATCACTCATTCCAGATAATTTAGCTTCATCGATTTTAGCTGTTCTATTTGTAATATCAGCAAAATTTCTCATAACAGAATCTAATTGCATAAGTACTTTAACTAGATCCCCACGTTGGGCTGGGGCTATCTGTTCATTTCTTAATAAACTAGCTATAGTATCTATCATACCTAATGCTGGTTGTGCTTGAACTTGTAATCTTTCATTTTGCCTACGTTGTTCATGAGCCGCTATCATTCTTCGTCTATTTACAAATACATCTTCTCTTTGACGTAATAATTCTGTACGCTCAGCCCCTTCAACTTCAGGTCTACTTAATCTGTATTCGATCTCAGCTAACTGTTTTTCAAATTGGGTCGCGTAAGATCCTAAAGGTATACCAGCTTCCATAGCTCTTCTTGACTCAGCAGCAGAAACTTCTTGAAGTGCTAATGGATGTGATCCTCCAAGCATTTTTTCCATATCTTCTCTAAACTTTTTAACACCAGGCAATGCCTCTGTAAATTCTTTAATTTTAACATCTTCAAAAGCATTTCTCAAATTATAAATAGCTTCTGCAAATTTGTTTACAGCATATAAACCTTTTCCAACTTTTTCGGCTTCAGTAGCTACTTTTTTCAATTGTTCTTCTTGCTTTTTAATAGCCTCAGTTACTTTTTTATAAGCTTCTGATCCGCTACCAACTGTTTTATAAAGTCTTTGTTGTTCCATCATTAAACTAGATAAATGTCTACGCATTGCAGGAATTAATGTGTTTATTCTATAAGAAAATTCTTCTGCTGTTTGATTAAAAGCTTTTCCTGAATCAGAAAATAATCTTTGTTGCGTTCCCATTTCTCTTCTACTCATTGGTAATGGATAACCACCAGAAAAACCTCTTAAACCTTTATTTAATATTTGTTCAGTTCCAAAATATCTTTCTATATTAAAATCAGACAACTCACCCGCTACATCAAAAACGGCCTGATTTTGTTTAATGGTAAGAGCAGCTTCTTCTATACTATCTCTAAGATCATCTTTAGCTTTAGCAATATCATTAGTCATAGCAACTAAACCATCACCTAATTTTTCTATTACATTATCAAGTTGTTTCAATTCTTCTTGCTCTACATCAGATAAATTCAAACCAAAGAAACCAGCGCGTCCCTTTAATTCTTCTCTTCTTGACATATATTCCGTAAGCTTCTCTTGTTGTAAATCTCTTTTTTGCTGCATGTTTTCTAGGTTTCTAAACATCTCTTCTGCAGACTTTACAAACGTAAGACCCATAGTTTTACCGGAAAACATATCTTTCATATATGTAATAAGACGGGGTTCTCCTCTTTGTCTACCAGAAGCTAACCCACTAAAAAATTCTTTTATAGATGGTTGATAAGTAACCCTCTTACCAGAATAAACTAGATATTGTTCTGGAGTCATTTCAGACACACCTTGAATACCATAATCTATAGATTGTGGTCTATATTTACCAGCCAACTTACCACCAGCGCGAGGATATCTTAATTGATCTGTGACATCCGATAAACGTTCGTTGAGAATATCAGCCATATTACCAGACCATTGATCTCCTATAAAACGATTCCAAAAACCAGCTCCAAAAACTGATGCAGCGTCAAATGTGGACAAGCTTGTTTCTAATGCCATTTTGATGTCAGAAGCTATATCAATATTAGCAGCAGCTCTTTTCATTTCTTCTAATTCCATTTCGAACTGTTTTGCTACTTCTAACTTAGCAAGCTTTTTAGCTACTCTTGTCATTTCTTTAGTCATTTTTTCATGTTCTTTAATAATATCTTTCTTAAGCTTATCTAAATCTTTAGTTATTTTTCTTCTTTCAGCTTCTGTATCAAGAACCAATGATTTTTTAATAGTTTCTACAGGTCTTGTTTTCTCAACATCTTTAACAGCTAAATTCATATCATCAATCACTTTTTGTGCTGCCTTAGGGTATCTTTCAACTATTTCAGCAAACATCTTTGACTGTCTTTCAGCCTGAGCTGTAAGTGTGTTAAGTCTAGTTTCACCTTCTGTTTTCTGACCCACATACCCAACAGCAGTTGCTGCTAAATACGGAAGAATTATTTTAGCTAGTTTGCTGATACTACTATCATTTATATTAACAGTAATATCTTTGTTAACATTAGCTGTAGGAGCAACATTTCCTACAACACCACCAGCTTGAAAACCAGGCAACTTACCAAATTTATTAATATACTCTAATTTATCATAGCCAAGTTTTTTAGCTTTATCAGAATTTATAATATATTCACCATTACTGGCCATTATTGGAATATTATCTATCTTTCCACCACTTTGATATTTTCTAAATTTATCTATATCAGGTAATCCAGGAATTTTCATTGTTTTTGGTTTTTCTGACAAAACAAGTTTTTCCATAAATTCATCTATGGGCATTTTTGTTATCGGAATTCCCATTGAAGTCAAGACTTTTTTTACATTTTCCAATGGAACAGGTGTAAATTTACCAAGTTGTTTATAATCTTGTGGAGAAACAAGACCACCTTTTTGAAATCCAAATGCCGCTGTTGCGCTTCCGCCAGCAAGTGTAGCTATAGCTGTTAGTAGGAGAGCGGGACTAGATAACCCAGCACCTAACATTCCCAAACCAGCACCAGAGCCTAATAAAATTCTAGAAAGCATAGAAAGTTTTTTATCTGTTGGCAGCACATCATCTATTTTTCCACCTTTTTGAAATCCAAAAACATGTTTAAGTCCTTTGATAAGTTCTGATGCAGAAGCCTCTTTTCCAAATGCACCGCCCCAAGACATAAGAGCATCTATAATTTCCTGAATAAAATCTTTACTTAACATTGTATCTGGAACAGGTTCTTTTGGTATAGGTATAATTGATTTTCCTACAAGGCCTCCCGTTTGAAATGGTAACCAAGGCCTTATTGGCCCAAACATTCCACCCAAAACCATTTCTTTGAATAATTGTCCTTTAGAAAGATCCTTTCTACCTTTTAACAATGGCCACCAAAATCCGCCGCCTATTGGTTGTGTTAACGTTAATAATGCTGATGATTTAAGTTTCTTTTTCCAGTTTTCTCCATATAAAAATTCCTTGGAATTTATCTTTCCACCTTTTTGAAATGTAGGAAGTTCACCATACTTATTGATATAATTTAAAGCATCTAAACCTAATCTCTTAGTTGAGTCTGCTTTTATTATATACTCACCAGCACTGGCATCTATTTTTATCTTATCATCTTTAGGACCACCAGGACCTCTAATTAAACCTCCAGCTTGTTTCTTTTCAGAAGATTTTTCTATGAATTTAAAAAGAGTATGTAAACCAGCTGATGTTCCAACTATCTTCTTTATTTGTCCCTCCGTAGCTCCCACAGATTTAGCAAATATAGCGAGAGCTGTGGATAAAGCAGAAAGACCTTGAGCTGTTTCCCAAAGTTCTTCCCCTACTTTACCCTCTGCTAAACTACCTTTTCTTTCTTTCTTAATAGCTTCATCTAGCATTTCTCTTTCGGTAGTGCCTGGCTCATATTCTTTTCTTTGTTTTTCAAGCTGTTCCCGTATATCACGTGATTGGTATTTATTAAGTCCCGACCAAACAGTCATAGCTGCTGTCATTTTTGCCATGTCTTTGGCGGCAAGCCATTGATCTTGCCCGCTTTTTTCTTGTAACTTAACCAACGGAGAGATGCTTTCATCAAAGGTGGATTCCTTCCACACACTTCCCACATAATCCCTTAATTTATCTACGAAACCTTTTTCTGGTAGACTTTCACGCATGCTGTCTACAAATTGTTTAAAATCTAATCCACCAAAAGCTCTTTGAGTAAATTCTTCGGGTTTAAATTTCTTACTGAATACAGTAAAATTATTATCTACCATACTCATTGCCTCTTTAATTCCAATTTGCTCCACTAAGCTGCCACTCATAACATCCAAAGCTTTATTAGCACTGATCACTGCATCTTTATTACCAGATTCTAATGCTTTATCTCTGATTCTGGCAGTTTTTTCCATTGTTGTCACTAATTTGTCCGGAGACATTTTATCAACATTTTTAAGTTGATCTTCTATTGCATCCAAACCACCTATGCTTTCTAATATAGAATCTAATCTATCAACTGTGCTGGCTGTATTATCTACAACTTTGCTAGTTTCTATAGCAATAGACTGTGCTCCTGTATCATCAGTTTTAGCAATTATATCCACATACTTCTTCATATCCTCCGAACTTAAAGCAGCACCAAATCCTTTAGAAACCTCGCTTATATTTTCTAAAGCAACTAGAGCCCTGTCTATGTTATACACTCTTTCCTCTTCAGCACCTCTTCTCATTTCTAATTCCCTAAATCTAGTTGCGGCTCTACCATAACCTGGGGCTTCGCGTAACGCTCTTTGTTTAGCTGTTAGTTCACTGAATTTTTGCACACCTGTTTCTATATTATCCAATCCTTCAGGTATTCCCTTCATATATCCAGCAAATCCTTTACTTAGTTCTAATCGGCTTTGCTCGACTTTTAGATTTTCCTGAAGTGTTCTTGTACCTTCCTCCATAGTTTTCATCAAATCAGTGAAAACAGCTCTGTACTGTAGTACCACTTGATTATTCTTAAGGACATTTTGTAAATTAGTTAATTCTTCAAATAAACCTTTAGCAAGTGTAACTTCTCCACCTTGTAAACCCTCTAATCTCAATTTCTCAAGCTGTTCGGCCTTAAGCCTATACTCTCGCATTGGTTTGAAGAAAAACTCGTTTGTAGTTGCTTTCCATTCTTCCTGGAAGGGTGATTTACCAAAACGCGCAGGTTCTCCGCCCATAGCTGGAACATAACCTTTTGCGCCTTGTAATATTGTAGTAGTTGGAATTTCAGAAAAGAATCTTTCCCCAAGACCAAAATCTCTCTTAAAATCTTTAGCCGATAAACCTCTTAATCCTGCTGCTGCACCTGCAACAAACTCATTAAGAGATTCTATTCTTTCAGATAGTTCTTCCTCTATTCTATTCTTTGGAAAAATGCTTTCTACCATATTTTGCATATCTTCCGTAAACGGACGTTCTTCTACCTGTAATGTTTTAGTATTAAAATAAGTAACAAACCAATCAAAAACACCATCTGTAGTTTCTTTTAGAGATATAATAGCTTGATTACCAGCCATATTATATTTATCAGTTATATCTTTTAAGAAGAATATAACATCGCCTGATAAAGCCTTTCCTTCTCTCTCTAAAACACCAGAAGTTTCTAATCTAGCTTTAGTTAATATACTTGTAGCATCAAAAGTAGCGGCAAAAGATGGGAATGCTCTTCTCATCACCTCCGCGCCCAATACTTCCTCCCATTTAACTTTACCTTTAACCTCTTTCAAATTAAATCTAGGTTCAACTTCAAGCATTAATTCATAACCTTTACGCAGTTCTTCTGTACCTAGTAATCTTGCTACATCTTGCTTACTTAGACCTTTAGTTTCTATATCAGATAAAATTCTCTTAAAATCAACGTATGTTTCATTAAACCCTGTTCTAACTTCTTTTAATCTAGTTTGATATTTCTTTATATCTTTATCAAATGCTGATGACATAGGGAATTTCTTTTTCATAGCAAGTAGATTATTTAATCTATCAGTTACCACATCTAATGCCTTAGCAGGAGAGATTTTTATTCCTTTGGCAAGAACTTCGCCGAAGCCCGGAGCTTCTTTTAATAAAGATTTTAATTCATATTTCCATTTTTCAGGACCTTCCGTCTCTGTTAGATCAGTAATAAATTTAGCAGCAACATCTATCTCTATTTTTGCCATTTCCTTTAACTTCAACTTTTCCAACATAGACAGATAACCTTTTAGATTACCAGTAACTCCTAATATTGCATTACCAAACTTATCATAACCAGCTACTAAATTAGCATTTGAATCGGCTAATTCATTAGAAAAATCCTTAGATTTTCCTATAATAGATGATATAGAAACTAACGGGCTTTCAAAAGTTTTTAATTCTTGTCTTCGTTTTTTAACATCAGGATCTGAAACTTTAACTGCCTCTGCTAATGAACGTTCCAATCTACCATATTCATTAGCTAAATTCCTAATACCCTTTAATTGTGATTCACTAGAACGTCTAATACCATATACAGATTGTTCATAATCTTGTGCTGACTTAGTTACTTTACTGTAATGTTTTGCTAATAATTCAATAGTTGGTATGACTGCTAACAAACTGGCTCCCAGTGGTGCTACTGCTTTTACAAAACTAGTATTATCAGAAGCCCAATCCTCTACAAATTTCTTTCCGGCATCTCCAAATTTTTCACCAGCAAAATTTGCTGCTTCTGCAACAACTTTAGATGTATGACCAGCTGCCTTTGTGGCTACTGTTGCTACACCAGCTACTGCAGCTGGAATTGCACCTATCAGAGCACCAATTCCGCCAGTCTTAAAGGCAGTAAGTAATACTTCAGGACCTGCTACAGCCCCTGTAACTTTACCAAACATTTCGCCTAATATTAATAACTTTTTACCTATATAATCAAAAGGACCGCCAACATCTTTAACTAAATTTCCACTTCCTTTTACCATACCTCCAATAAATTCATTATAAGCCATACCGGTTTGTTTTATAATAAAAGCGGTTTTACCAAGAACCGACTGAAAATCCTTTATAGTTCTACCTTGAGGTATTGCATTCTCTAACTGTCTAATCTTAGCTACACCCTTTGGATCTACATCAATGATATCTTGGGGTGTTAATTTTATTTTTCCTTTACCAATAGTTTTCAATCCTTTTTCAAGTGGTCCTAACGTAAATAACTCATACATTCCAGTCTTCCACTCTTTCTTTGCGCTGTCAATAACATCTTTAAATAGAGTTATACCACGGAATCTATCAACAAGATAATCAATAATATCCGCACCCTTAGCCATGTAAGTAAAGAAACCTGCTATTGCTATCATAGCAATCTTTATACCCTTAGGCATTTCAGCAAATGCTTCTAATCCATATCTGATACCTGAGAATGCTGTTTTAAATGCTGGGAATACTATCTTACCAAAAGACATATAAACTTCAGTAGCTGCTGCTTTAAGCTGTTGAAGCTGTTTTGTGTAAGTCTTCATCATCTCTAAATTACGTCTTTCAGCAGACCCTTTAGAGTTAACACTGTCTTCAATAGCTATTAAAGCCTCATCCCAATTATCCATCAAAACTAATAGTGAATTATATTGACGTGTACCACCAATAGCTTGTGCTATATTCATTCTTTGCGCACTAGTTAAATCTTTCCAGGCGCCGGCTAAATCTGTAAGAATTTCATAACCTCTTCTAAGTTCACCAGTATCGGTTAATGTAGGAATACCTATCTTAGCTAATTCCGTAGGAGCTTTTTCAGAAGTGAGTCTTCTAAAAATAAATCTCATAGAAGTACCAACTTCTTTACCAGACTGACGTGTCACAGAACCTATAGCAGCGATTATACCATTAAGTTCATCAAAAGTAAACCCTGCATTCTTACCAGCGGATGCTGACTTCTTGAGAGCATTAGCCATATCGCCAGCAGTAATAGCGTGTTTAGCTTCAACTTCGCTCCATGCATCCATGAATCTCATAGAGCTTTCGCCTTCCTGCCTAAATACTTTCATAGCAGCAGTTAAAGCTTCTGTAGCTTCTTTAGCACTTAATGTTGTAACATTAGCAGCAAGTGTAGCTGTTTTAGTTCTATCTATAACTTCTTCCTGTCTTAAACCCTGTTGAGCAAAGATTTTCATACCTTGCAACACATCGGTCATTGCCACACCATATTGTTTAGCAAAACCAATAGCTGCTTTACTCATCATATCAAAATCAGTTTCTAATGGGCTCATGACCATTCTTAATTGAGCCATACCCATCTCTATATCAGCCAACATACCAACAGAATTCATAAGATTTTGCCAACCACCATAAACTATCTTAGAAGCAGCACCCCATCTCACAGCACGCATTATAGCTGCTTTAAAAGTTCTATTGCTTCCCTGCATGAACTCCATTAAATCTCTGGATTTTTCTCTAAATACACCTACATTCTCACCGGCAAAATTTATTGCATCGCCGTATTTTTTAAAGTCATAAGCAACATTCTTTACTATATCACCAGTTTCGCCCAGGATCTTCATTGGGTAAATATATCTTTCACCTTTTCTTGGGCCGCCTTCTGCCTCAGGTCTTTCGTAATATTTCCTGACCATTTGAATATTTCTTTTATGCATGGCCTCTTGAACTTTTGGATCTAACCAAGTAGGAACTTTAGCTAATCCTATTTCACCCCAATCCATTTCAGCGCCAGTTTTAGCTGCCATTATCTTCTGAGTATTAAATGCTGTGTAAGCCGCTTCTAAACTTTTTATAAGTCTTAATGTATTTTCTAAGTTCTTTCTCTCTACAACATCTTCGCCTTCTTGAAATTTAAATTTAATGAAACTTTCTAATGCGGCTCTTACCTTAGATATATTATCTACTACTTCATCAAATCTCCAGGCATCTTGAACTTCTTCGCCCATTCTTTTGAACTTATCGGAATCGGTTAGTACATCTATCATAACCTCATCCATTTCACTAAGGCCGGCAAATACTGCTCTGGCTTTTTCAACAGGAGGTGTTAATCTTCCGCCCTTCATTATATCACCAACAACATTCTTCTTAAATATTTCTTCTAATTTTGGTGCATCACCAAGAGGTTCTTTAGATTTTTCTAATAATTGTTGAGGTGATAAATAAATATCTAATGCTTGTGCTATATCAGGTGATATATATCTTCTACCAGCTGTATAAATATCAGTTGGTTTCCCTAAACCTCTTTTTATAGTTTCTCTCATTCTGTTTACAGCATCTTGCATAGCTCTATAAGCTTTTCTGGCTTCTCCTACTTCACCAGCGCTACTCATTTCTTCTTCCAGCTTAGACGCTTCTTCAGCTTGTTTAAGGAAAAAATCTCCTACAGCTATTCTATAATACTTCCAAGCTTTTGCAAGTTCAGCCCCAGATATTTCTTCGGTTTTTCTTAACTGTGTAACAAGATCCATAAACTTACTACCTTGCGGACCTTGCTCTTTAACTTCACCTAATAATTCTTGAATACGTTTATCAAATGTTTGGAAATCTATAGTACCAAACCCTATTTTACTAACTTCCATTTGATAAGACACAGCTTCTTCATGCAAAGATTTAAGGTTTTCAAATGCTGCAGCAACTTCTTTTCCGCGAAGCGGGGCTTTTGGTACTGTATACTCTTCAAATTTTCTATATTGAGCGGATGTTTTAAAACTTGGGTCCATTTTTGGCGGTTTTCTTCCACGCGTGCTATAAAGAACTTCACCAAGCCAAGGAGATCTCTCAATATCAGCCATATATTCTTTGGCTCCTCCATATAGCTTTTGTAATTCAACATCAGACAAGTCTGAATATTGTCCTGCTTGTTGTTTCATTCTTCTTTTTTGTTCTGCGCGTTGTAAATCAGCTATATGCGTGGCTTTAGCAAATTTACGGGAAGGATCTTCTAATACTCTTTTTCTTGCTTCAGCTACAGCTGCTAAATCTCTTTCCAATCTTTTAGGATCGAATTCAAATTGAACAGGTATCATTTGCTCTATATCTTCTCGATTATAGAACCACATTTCACCCTTTAAATTTTCAGCTGCTATACCATTAGCTTCCGCAACTGCTTTCATATATAGATTTATCTGAGAAGCAGTTTCTTCTAATTTACTTCTATCAGCCTGACTAATTATACCTTCTTTTTGTAATCTAGCTACATCTTTAAACTCTGTAACACCAGATTGTGCAAGACGCCTGGCCATTTTATCACTAATAGTTTTAATATCTATAATAGTATCATCAATTAAATTACCAGACGCATCCATTCTTTGTTTAATTAAATCAACATGTCCTGTTATATCACCAGCAAATTCGTCAAAATAACTCACAAATCTTTCTATATCATAATCAAATTTACCAGTTTCAACAGCTTCTTCTTTCTTTTGCTGTGCTATCATCGTATGTAAGGCTGTGCCTATCATAGATGCGGCTTCAGTTTTATATTTAATACCCCCTTCACCTGGGCCGGGAGCCATCTGTGTCATTATAGCTTTAATCTGTGCTTCTTTAAACTCTGGTCCTTCAAATCCGCCTTTATAACCAAACGCTCCGCCGGCTTTAAGACCACTGGCTCTATATAAATCTTCATAAGTAGCAGACATTGTCTTAGTTATACCAGCAGCTTGTTCCTGCAACCTTCTCAATTCTTCAATATCATAAGGAGCAGTACCGGCTTTAGCACCTGTTATAACATCTTGCATCTTTCCGCTTGTAAAAGTTAGTCCTATTCCCTCTCTTATACTTTCTATACGTACAGGAACTATTTCACCTTTTCTAGGGAAAAATTCTCCACCCCTGCCGGTAGGACCACCAGGACCAACTGGACCTCTAGGAGGACCACCAGCGCCCTTTGCCCAATCTTTTTCTTTTGCTAAAACTTCATCTGAAAAACTCGCAAGCCTATCTTTAGTTCTTTCTCTAACTTTTTGCTCTCTTATCATACCCCTTTCTATAGGCTTTATAGCTGCATCTATACTAGAGGTCATTCTATCTTTCATAGCTTCTGGCGCAGGTAAGATTTTTTCAAAGAATTTACCTTCTGATTCTTTACGTTGCATAGCTGCTATAGCTTTATCTAATTGAGCAACAGCATATGCTTTTTGATTCATTACATCAATTTGTTTTTCTAATCTTTGCTTACGGTCTTCTTCATCCTTTATATTAATATTCTTTTCAGCTATATAAGAGTTTAATTCTTTTTCAGCTAATGTATCTAACCTTTCACCTACATCGCTAAACTTCATTTCCCTTTTTACATCTTCTCTTAGAACTGGAACTCCAGCAATCATAGATATTTTATCAACTGCTTTCTCCATTCTTCTGGAAAATTCTATTAAACTTTCGTCAGGCCTTCTGGTAACTATATCTTTAATTAAAGTAGGAAGATCACCTGTCTCTAATCTCACTGGAATAGTTTCAATAGCAGGTCTTTCACCTAAGTAACCCTCTTCCCTTATACCTTTTAAATATTCTTGAATTTTAGCCTGGTCTTCATGTATATTTTCTAGTGTACTTGCGACCATTTGATTATAAGCACCACCAGCTCCTGCCCTTTCCCCAACTTCTTTAAAAGATCTAGCTAAACTACCAATAACAGCTTGAACATCTTCATATCTCTCCTTAAGTCCAGCCTTCTCTATTTTTTCTGGGATCTCAATAGGCGAAATCTTAGTACGTTTATACATCTCAGCAATAGATTTTGGGGTAGCTTGGAAACCTCTATATGTATATAAAGGCATTGCTTCTCTCTGAATACCTGCTACATTTATGTGTTTAATACCTCTTATTTTACCTTGACGCTCAGCTTCGACTCTTTGTTCTGCCCACAACCTAGGATCTGTTTTACCAGCTATAAATTTTTGCTTTACTTGTAGTTCTCGTGGCATAGCTTGAATTCTACTCATCCACGCTTCTATAGCATCTTCTTCTATTTGTCTGGCTAATTCGTAAAGAAAACCCTCAAAACCAATTAATTTAACAGCTTGATCTATAGCTTCTTTACGTCCTGTAATTTTAATTGGTTCTAATCCTCTAGCTTCTCTTATCATACCTACTTCTTTTGAAATCTCCGCTGTTGGAACTTCACCAAGTCTTTCTCTTATTTCTTTCTCACTTGTTTCAGCAAAATCTAACAGTTGTTTATAATCTTCATTCGCAGCTCCGGCGATCATTCCTATTTCAGATAATAGTTTCCCAACACCCTCCGTACCTTGAGATAAATAAGAGGCAATAGCTCCAGCTACAGGTTCCTCACCAGCTAACTTGACATCCATACCTTTCTGAATAGCAAAACGTTCTAATTCATTCATAAATGTATGTATTTCTTCTTCTGGAGCAACACCTCCAAATATTGAAAGTTCTTTCGGCCATCTTTGTCTAAATTCGCCCGCTTCAGGTGTTCTATAACCACCGCCGCCAATCATACCGCCGCCGAAACCCATTCTTCTTTCAGCTACTCTATGTACTCTATATATAGCTTCAGTTTCAACACCTGTATGTAATTTATATAATTGTGCTACTATAGCATCTGAATATCGCTTATCTGCTAATTGTGATTTCAAAGCAGCATTTACAAGCTTAGAAATTTCGCCGCCTAACTTATCCACAGCTTCTATAATACTTTCAGCACTAGCGTTCTCTTCTCCAGCAGCT
>CAZNER010000026.1:14948-26147 GCA_964572065.1 uncultured Candidatus Saccharibacteria bacterium | reverse complement strand
TATTATTTTATACTTTATTTCCTTTTAATATTTGTTGGTATATTTACATCCAAAGAAATAGTTATCTTTGAGGCAATTATAATATCCTTTTCTATAATAATCACTGAAATATATAAATATTCATCACTTGTATTATTTTTTCAAAGCTTAGAAACGGAATCTTTTATAAATTTACTATCGATTCCTTCCTCAATCCCTCTTGTCGTTATTATTTCTGCTTATATAAGTAATTTACGTGAGAAAAAGGACCTCCTACTTTTATCAAAGGACCTTTTAACTTTAAAAGACATCGAAGACGAAACTCTTCTTCAAGAAGTTAACCAAGGTATAATAATAATAAACATTAATCTTGAAATAGTTAAAATTTCTAAATGGATAGAGAACAATTTTAATTTAGCGTCAAAATTTCTGCTTGGTAAAAAGTTGACTGAACTAAATTTCTATGATCCTGTATCCAACCAAAAACTGGTAAAGACAAGCCAATTTTATAAAAATCTCCAAAGCTCTTCACCCCAGAAATTAATCTGGAAGATATATTATAAAAATCAATATGATAAATTTAAGAATTTTCTAATAAAACAAACTCCGTTAATTTATAATAATAAATTAACGGGCTTTATAATAACAGTTAAACAGCCCCCAAAGTCACACTATGCTCAAAGCTCTTCTTTTAACAAATTGCTAAACAATCGTATAAGCTTAAATATACAAAACATTAATAAATTAATTTCAAATAATGATCCTAAAAGTAAAAATTTAATAAATAGAATAAATACAATTACTCTGGTATTAAAGGACACCGAAATCAGAAATAAAATACTAAGTGGTAATCACCAGATTGTATTATCTAATACAGATTTGAAATCCATAACTAAAAGTGTCATAGAACAACTATCTACCTTAGGAGAAGTAGATATATGGGATATTTCTCCTATATATCAAAATAAAACAATCGATTTAGAAACTGATATACTTTTATGTAAGAAACTACTCAATTCTGCAATTAAAGGATCATTCTATTTATCAACAACATCGAAAATCAGTCTTACATTTGATGAAGATGAAAATTTTAAAAAACCCTCTTTAAAAATTACAACTGATGTAAAAACAGATCCATCTATAAATAACGACCTCATAAAACCGTTTTTCTCTAGTAATGAAAATATCTTATCAAATTACAAAGGTAGTGGATTAGAATTCTCAAATGCAAATATAATTTCAAATTATCTTGGTTTTGATTTTAATATAAAAATAAGCAATAATAAATTAGTAGTAAAAATTATATTTTAATCCCTCTTTATTTTATGAACGAAAAACAAATAAACAAACAAAACAATATCAGCTTTTGGCAAGCGGTAAAAGACACCTTCAAATCTAAAAAGGATTCTAAATCAAGTATGTTCCCTTGGCTCCAAACTGGTCTTGTTCTTGTTGGTTTTACAGCTGGTGTTCTCGTTACAACAGGAGTTGATATAATTTCACGAATGATAACCAATGAAAGCGATACTGAAGAAATATCCGAAGCTGATAAATGTAGAGAGCAGGGTGGTAGATATGATAACGAGAACGAAACATGTATTATGGTTACAAGTGATAGAGGAAGTCCATGTTCCGATAATAGCGAATGTGAAGGCTGGTGTCTAGCTGATGAGGATGATACTCTTGGAGAAGAAAAAATGGGTTACTGCAGTGATGATTTCAATCCGAACAGTTGTTTTAAATTCATAGATGGAGGAATCGTTAACTCTATCTGCATGGACTAAATAATCATTTTTTATCCTCAAATTCTTGTGGCTTATCTAATATCACTGGTTCAACTTTTCCATTATTGCCAGATATCTTTGTAACATCTTTATCAATTTTCTTAAACTCCTTATATGAGGAGTTATATGTATTAACTACAGTTCCTATATGTTTCCCGAGTTTTTGCATATTATTATCATATGTCGATATATGCCTCTGAAGTTTAATGACATTTTTAATAATCTCTTGAACCGACTCCTGCACTTTCAGTGTTTTCAAAGCCTGTAAAACTGTCTGTAAATAAGCAAAAAATGAATTAGGAGAAACAATTATTACCTTTTTTGAAAATGCATACTCTATTAAATCTTTAGAACTCACTTCTGACCCAATCTTGTAAACTAATAAGTTATAATAAATACCTTCAGCAGGAATAAACATAAATGCAAAGTTAGTTGTTTTTTCATCCTCCCTTATATATTTACTTGTCTCATCAATTCTATTTTTTAAATCACCCTTAAATTGCTTTATCAAATCCTTTCTTCTTTCTTTACTCTTTTCCTTCTGGATCTTGTTATAAGCTTCCAAAGAAAATTTAGCATCAATAGGTATTATTTTATCTTTAATGAAAATCACAGCATCAACTATATCTCCATCTTTAAATTTATACTGCATTTTATATTGAGATGGAGGAAGTAAATTACCTAATAAAGTTTCTAAAAAATATTCTCCTAAAATCCCCCTTTGTTTTGGATTTTTCAATATATTCTCCAAGCTTTGGAGTTGATCTGCAAAGCTTACAACTTGCTTATTGGTTTCATCAAGCTTTGTCAACTTTTCCGTTACTTCCTTAACAATCTTCGAACTAGATTGATTGATTTCCCGCAGGTTCTTACTAGAAATAGCAAACTGTTTCTGAATAGTCTTATTCGACTCATACATCTGCTCCCTAATAGTCTTGTTCTGTTCAGAAAGCCTGGAATTTAAATCCATTGTTAGATCTGATATTTGCTTTTGCAAAAGCACAATACTTTTATCTTGGGATTCATCTTTTTTAAAATAATCTAGTTTCTTGATGATAAAAAAGAACCCTAGTAAAATAGAAATACCTATCCCAAACAAGCCTAATAAAATATCAATATCCATTAATAAAATAATTAAAATTATATAAATGATTATATTACAGAGGACTACTTGAGTAAAATAAATCTTTTAAAGTTTTATAAAATGCTCTAATATTATAATTATGGATAACCAAATAATATACTTTAAAAAATTTAATAACTTAATAGCGAAATTAACTCAAACCTTCTCAGATCTAAGACCTGAAGAATTAAGGAATTTATTATTCTCTCTACAAGAATTTAACAAGAATAATAATATTCCTGAAGACACGTCTATTTACTCTACAACCTTTCAAGCAGAATCATTGGAAATAATATCAAAAGAAAAAATATCAAAAGTATTAGTTGGTGGAATTAAAAAATATATAAACATGAAAAAGCCTATACCCCCTGTTATAATAATAAAGGGAAACTATAGATTCCTTATTGTAAGTGGAGAGTCATATGCTATAGAATCGTATCTGCGTAAAAAACCAGTAAAAGCAATTGTTTTTGATATAAACGATAGAGATATATTTGAAACATTTAAATTTGATGAGAATTGGGTTATATTCTTAGTTCCAATAATTAAACAACATTTAGAAAAATAGTAATACCTAATTATTATTCCTTGACTCAAATTATGTTATAATTTCAAATACTGAAATTGAATATGATACAAATTTAGGGAAATAACAACTTTATTACCAAATCATATTTTTAATATTAAATTATACAACAAACAAGGCATTTTATTTAATTATGCTAAATATTTATGGCAGATAAGAAAGACTATTATGAAGTATTAGGTGTTTCTAAAGATGCTTCTAAGACTGAAATTAAAAAAGCATATAGAAAACTCGCCAAAAAATACCATCCAGATGTAAATAAATCTGCTGATGCTGAAGATAAATTTAAAGAAGTTCAAGAAGCTTATGAAGTACTATCTGATGATCAAAAAAGATCAGCCTATGACCAGTACGGTCACGCAGGCACAAGCGGATTTGAAGGAGGATTTGGAGGATTTCCTCAAGGTGCCGATTATTCAAATTTTGACACCTCAGGTTTTGGAGACTTCTCAGATATTGGGAGTATATTTGATTCTTTCTTTGGAGGAGGCTTTTCAAAAGCTAGAACAAAAAGAAACGCAACACAAGGATCTGACATTCAGATAAAACTGTCTCTCGAGTTCGAAGATGCAATTTTCGGTAAAGAAGAAACAATCAACTATAAAAGGGAAATACAATGTGATAAATGTAATGGTACGGGAGCCAAAAACGGTACTAGTATGGAAACATGCAAACAATGCAATGGACAAGGTAGAGTCACAAGAGTACAAAGAAGCTTTTTAGGAACCATTCAAACAACTACTACATGTCCCGAATGTAAGGGAACTGGTAAAGTTATCAAAGAGATATGTGAAAAATGTAATGGTAATGGACAAATAAAAGAAACAGAAAAGATTATATTAAAAATTCCTAAAGGCACACCCGATGGTTTAATACTAAGATTCAAAGAAAAAGGTAATTCCGGGTCAAATGGGGGAAGATACGGAGACTTATATGTACAAATCGAAGTCAAACCTCACAAAATATTTGACAGACAAGGAAATGACATATACTTAGAAGAAAAAATTGATGTTACTCAAGCAGTACTTGGTGGTAAAATCAAAGTACCAACTCTACATGGAGATATAAATGTTAAAATTAAACCTGGAACTCAACCAGGCACCATCTTAAGATTAAGCAAGAAAGGAGCTCCTAAATTAAGAGGGGATGGAAATGGTAATCAATATATAAAACTAAAAATAAAAATTCCAAAAAGACTAAATAAAGAACAAAAAGAACTATGGAAAAAATTATGGGAAATAAAAGACAAAAAAGGAGGAATCCTCAACAATCTATTTAAATAGCCCATCCTCTTCAATTTCACCTTTTTGTCACCTATTTGTTACTTACATGTAGATAAAAGAGGTATAAACTCATGATATATTAATTATTAAACACATATCATGAGTACACCATACGATTTAATTACAATTACTGCTCGTGATTTACAGAAATTCAAACAAAAACCAAATGAAAGTAAAATCGGAATCATAATTAATCTTGTATTTAAAGAACTCCCACAAAATCTAAAATCACATATATCTTTTACAGATCCATATCTTCGCCCCATTGAAGGATTTGAAGATAACTATGTTAAGGGTTATGAAATAGTGATTAATGAAAACAAAAAAATCGAAAAATTTGTAAGAGAATACATCCCTTTCTTTATATTACAAAAGGAAATCTAACTATAGCATACAATAATATCTTTTCTGAATCCTTTAAGAAATTCAGATACTGGCATCTTTTTTCTGCCTTCTAGTTGCACTTTCTCGATTGATAGAACTTTATCTCTGGCTCTTATATACAATTTATCATTGTGCACACTGACATCTCCATGATTTAAATCTAATTTTATATTACTAACCTTTACACTATATATTTTTAATCTCTTCTTTTGTTTATCAATTTTTAATAATATCCAAGCTCCAGGTCTAGGATTAAAAGCTCTAACCTTTCTCTCTATTAAATCTGATTTTTCACTCCAATCTATCCTTGCTGCCTTCTTTGATATATCTTCTCTAAAACAATAAGTTGCTTTTGAATGATCCTGTGTCATAGGAATTATTTCTTTATTTACCCATTCTTTTATAACATTCTCAATATTATCAACACTTAACTTTTGCAGCTTTTTTGCAAGAGAACCTCCTGTTTCATCATTAGAAATTTTAATTGGTTTTTGAAACAGTACATCTCCAGTATCCATTTTTTCTTCCATAATCTGTATTGTTATACCAGTTTCTTCCAATCCTTTTATGATTGCCATCTCAATAGGACAAGCGCCTCGTAAGATCGGCAACAAAGAGAAATGAATATTTAAACATTTATGTTTTGGATATTTCAGAATTTTCGTACCTAAAAACTGACCATAATTACATACTAGAATTACATCTGGATTTACCTTACCTAGTATATCATCTGATTGTTGATTTACATTAAATGGCTGGTATATGCCTATATTATATTTCTTTGCTAGTGTATAAACATCGTTTTCTATATTCCCCTCTACCTTACTTGATGTAACTAAACCCTTGACGTCTATCTCGTCCGATTTAATAATTCTATCTAAAATTGGAGTAGGAAAGTAACCTGAACCAAAAAATAACAACTTTATCATTTTATCAAATTGACAATATAAATATTATACTTTATTATAATCCAAAGTAGTTTATTCCTCAAAAAGTATGCTACATAACTGCCAATTCAGGCAAATAAAAATATATAATTTTATAAAAGTATGCTATACATACCGATAATTATTTTATATCTATGGATAATAGAATGAACATACAAAATTTAATTAAAGAGTCCACCTCTAAAACAAAGAACACAATCGATAAATTTTTAAAAAATTATCTTCTTATATTCCTTTCAGTCTTTTCTGTTTTGGGACTAGGTTATATGCTTTTTAAAGAAATACGCTACATTATTGCATCAGCACCTTGCCCTTCTGAACTAACTAGTCCAATTACGGATCTAGTCATAATAGATGCATCTGATTACTCAGATCCTGAATACGATTATACAATTAATTGCAGTGCTGTTAGCATACAAATCCAAAATGGAGGTACTCTTAGAATCATTCCTGATATTACAGATAATGATAGTCATACTGATGACCATGGATTAACTATTCTTGCAAATAATTTTACAGTTGACTCAGGTGGAACCCTAGATCTTGAAGGACAGGGATATACATCTGGAGAACAATCAAATCATATCGGGTCTGGAAAAAGCAGTAATACAGCCGAAACTTGTCTAGGTGGTCTATGTGGAGGTAGTGGTGCTGGCCATGGAGGAGCCGGCGGTAGAGGCGATCCAAGTACAGACAAACAAGCTGGCCAAACCGGTTCATCCTATGGAAGCCAACAAGAACCAATTACTCTGGGCAGCGGAGGCGGTGAAACCGCAGGTGATACTCCAGCTCAGGGTGGTGCAGGTGGTGGTGCTGTAAAGTTAGTTGTTACAAATACATTTACTTTAAACGGCGCAATAAATGCAAATGGACTAATTGGTTCCTCAGTTGATAGTGTATCAGGTGCTGGAGGCGGTGCAGGTGGTAGTATATGGATAACTGCTGATCAACTTGCTGGAACTGGTACAGCAAGTGCAAATGGAGGCGACGGAGGTGAAGGAACTCATCATGGAGGAGGAGGTGGTGGTGGCAGATTAGTAATGACTTGCACAAACAGCAATTCTTTTTCTGGTTCTGCAACTGTATCAAAAGGTACTGGCGGTATACAAGATGGGCAAATTGGTACAAAAATAGGTCCTTCCTGCTTTCCGGATAATCCTTCCGAACTTACTCAATATGAAGTAACTTATGGTGATCCTACAACTTTTACACAAAAAAGTGATGGTGAATCAATTAAAGCAAATACTATTGAATTTAGATTTAATGTTTCTGATGTTGATGGGACTGCAGAAAATCCAGTCACGTTATATCCAGAAATCGAATTAAGAATAGGAGGAGAAAGTGGTCAAACATGGACTGGTGTAGCAACCAACACAGGAGATTCCGTAACATATAGTGGAGGTGATCCAATTGAAGCAAAAGTAACTATTTCCGGACTTATAAAAACTTATGAATATAAATGGAGAGCAAGAGTAAAAGATGAATATGGCGTCTATAGCGATTGGATTAATTTTGGAGGAGATGGTGATCAGACTGATATTGATTTTATAAGATTAGGTGATCCAGCAACTCTATCAAAAGCCGAAGTTGAGAATGGAGATGGACAAAGCGGAATAGTTGGAAGTCAATTAGATCCTTTTAAGGTAGTATTAAAAGATAGCACAGGTCATCCTATTTATAATGAGACCATATCGTGGGATATAACATTAGGAAATGGAAGTTTAAGTACAGAAAGTTCCACTACTGACTCAAATGGTGAAGCAGAAACAACTTTAACTTTAGGAACACAAGCAGGAACAAATACTGTAGATGCTATAAAGAATGGTACATCAGGATCACCTCAGACATTTACTACAACTGGAAATGCTGATTCTCTTGATCATTATTATGTTTATTCCCATTCTTCAGTTGTTTTAATTGATTCAGACTTTACAATCGACATAGAAGCAAGAGATCAATATGAAAATCTAGTTACATCTGAAGATGGAGTTACTGTTTCTCTCACAGACGTACTAGCATCTAATCCAGAAACACCTGGAAGCGGAGATCTTGATATAACTACAACCCAACTAACGAATGGATCAAGTACTATAACAAATCAACAATATGATACAGAACAATCAATTAAGATAAAAGCTACAAGAGAATCAATAGAAGGACTATCAAATACAATTAATATATTAGATGGGGTTGGTAATTGCCCTTTGGCGGGACCAGATCCAATAATTGACACTAACACGACATGGAGTGCGAATCCTTCTGATCCTATATATGCCGAAAATGGTATATTCGATTGCAGGGATATTGGTACTATCTATGTCGGGGATGCTAGTCATAATATTACTTTTACACTAAGGGGTTATGACAATAACGATTCAGATTACAATAATGATCATGGAGTAACCATTCTAGCTGATGGAATAAATATTCATAGTGGCAGCCAGATCAATGCAGATGGGAAAGGATATGGACAAGACGGATTCGATTCTAATACAGGTCCCGGCGGTGGTGGTGAAAGAGAAAGAACAAAGGGAGGATCTTATGGTGGTTATGGTCAAGACAACGATGTTGGAGAATTATATGGAAATGTTTATGAGCCTTCATTACTTGGAAGCGCAGGTGGCGGTTATAAATACTATTCAACCGAAACAGCAGGGGGTCCAGGAGGTGGTACAATTATTTTAGATATATCAGGTACCTTAACTTTGAACAATACTCCAAGTATAAGTACAAATGGCAGTCTACCAGGAGGAAATTATACCGGTGCTGGTAGCGGAGGTGGTATATGGATAAATACGGGCACTATAACAGGAAACGGTTCTATCACTGCAAATGGAGGTCTTGGAGGAGACAGTCGAAAAGCTGATGGCGCAGGCGGAAGAATAGCTTTATACTATACAACTAACAGCGGATTTAATTTAGATATTGATCATCTACAGACAAGAGGCGGAGGTACAAATGCAGGACCTGGAACAACATATATAGAACATAAGGGTGTTCATACTACCCATAAGGGGAACTTATACATTAATAATAACCTAGCAAGTGACACAGGAAGACAAGCTGGTTTAATAGAGCAGGGAAGTGAAATTTACGAATTTAATTCTATTAACTTAACTGAATATGGACACCTTGATATATATGGAAACAATACTGAACTCAAAGTAAATGATGGGGATATTCTTTCCGGCGACTCTACCACTCCAGATTTAACTATTTATGGTACTTTTACATACACCGGATCAAATCCCTTATATCTTAATAATGGTGTAGATTTAGGAATACATGGAGAAACTTCAGGTGTTACAAATATAAACATTGGTGATATATCTGATGGTGGTATGACTATATATGCTAATACTTGGGCTCACAGTGGAACCTATACTTTTGGTAATATAATAATTGGAGAACATGGTACAGTAACTTTAGAAAGTTATGATAATGAAGATACTGACTATACTAATGACTATGGTGTTGACCTTAATTTAACTAATCTTACTGTAAATACAGGAGGTAAAATAACATCAACTGGGAAAGGATATGGCCAAGATGGTCATGGCAGCTATTTAGGACCTGGTGGAGGAGCAACCGATGATCTTGAAGGAGGCAGTTACGGCGGATATGCAGAAGGCAGCAACTCAGATGATGATATCATATACGGAAATGTCTATGAACCTGCTCATTTAGGCAGTGCTGGTGATGGAAGAACTTATAGTGTTTATACTAGCAATGGCGGTCCAGGAGGAGGAGCTATAAAAATATCAGTTTCTTCAATTCTTGATCTAGACGGTGAAATTTATTCTAATGGTGGCAAACCATGGGATGATAGCATAAAAGGTCTTGGTGGGGGAGGGAGTGGAGGTAGTATATGGATTGAAACGAATACTATAAAAGGAAATGGACATATTTACGCAAATGGTGAGACAAACCATGTTGAAGGTGATAATGTGAATGACGGATCTGGAGGAAGAATCTCAATTTTCTACGAAGAAAATGGTATAGAAGGTGTTGATCAATTTAACATAGATGTATCTCATATACAAGCAAGAGGAACCAATGCCGGTCCTGGTACTATATACATTGAACAAATACCTGAAGGCCAATCGAAATCATACAATAAAAATCTTTATGTAGATAATAATTTAGATGAAGATACAGGACAACATTCAGCAATAAATGAAGGTAACTATTCTTTCAATTCTATTAATTTAACTAAACAAGGGCATTTAGATATATTAGGAGAAGGAAGTTTATTAACAGTTACTGACGGAAGCGCGCTTGGCGGTGACAGCACTACTCCTGATCTTACTGTACATGGGACATTCAATTATACAGGGGGAGATATTCTTTACATTAATGAGATAGATCTTGGTATCAATGGTGAAATTACAGGAGTTAATGATTTTACTGTTGGTAACACAGCAAATGGCGGTATGACTCTATATGCTAATAATTGGTCTCACAGTGATGGAAATTACACCTTTGGTAATATCATTATTGGTAGTTCTGGTACATTAACTTTAGAGAGCTATGATAATGAAGACGACGATTATACAAATGATTATGGTGTTACATTAAATCTAACAAGTCTAAACATACATGAATTTGGTATAATTTCATCAACTGGAAAAGGATACTCTGCTGTAGGATGGGGAGGTCCTGGAGAAGGAGATAATAACTTAACTGGAGGATCATATAGTGGATATGGAGAAAATGAAACAGATTCATCAAAGATTTATGGGGATGTTTATGAACCAAGTTCATTAGGAAGTAAAGGAGGGAATTGTACCGACGTTGGTGATCGTAGTGGAGCAGGAGGAACCGGTGGAGGCGTAATAAAATTAGATATCTCAGACGCTTTAATTTTAAATGGTTACATTGAGGCAAATGGTATTAATGGTTACCAAACAGGTACATTAGGATGTGACTGGGGTAGCGGCAGCGGAGGAAGCATTTGGATTGAAACAAATACAATAGATGGTTCAGGATATGTTTATGCTAATAGTAATACTGATGCCGTTTATGATGGAAGCGGAGGTAGAGTTGCACTTTATTACGAAACAAATAGTGGCTTTAACTTAGATGTTGACCATATACAAGCTAGAGGCAATAA
>CAZNER010000026.1:0-14848 GCA_964572065.1 uncultured Candidatus Saccharibacteria bacterium | reverse complement strand
AAATTATTCTACATCTCCCGACTATCAAGGCGGTAATCTATATATAGATAATAACGAATCAGATTCATTGCAAGCAGGTCTTGTTGAAGATGACTACGAATTTAATTCTATTAACTTAACAGGTCATGGTGATCTCGATATACTTGGCAATGACAGCACGCTAACTGTAACCAGCGGTAATGCTCTCATCGGTGATTCTTATCTATCTGATCTTACTGTCTATGGTACCCTAATCGGTCCAAGTATAGTTGAGATTAGTGGTGTTGACATTGGCGTTCAGGGTGATATTCAACTTGGTTCTGAAAGTATCACTTTAGGTTCAGATGTTCTTGGCGGCGGTATGACTCTATATGCTAATACTTGGGCTCATGACTCTGATAATCAATATTCCTTTGGAAGCCTAACCCTTAAATCAAGCAGTTCTTTAACTCTTGAAAGTTATGACGATGAAGATACTGAATACATAGATGATTATGGCGTTACTTTATCTTTAACAGACTTAACAATCGGATCTAATTCTACACTTACTGCATCTGAAACTGGATACTCTCAAGAAGAAGATTACGAAAGATACCTAGGACATGGTGGTGGTGATAATTCAGGCGAAGGAGAGGGTGGAAACTATGGAGGATATGGAGAAGATAATACTGTTGGATCTATTTACGGAGATATTTACCAACCCACATACCTTGGAAGTTCCGGTGGAGGTAATCCAGGCACATTCAATGGATATGGTGGTCCTGGTGGTGGAACCATTAAACTTATTATCTCTGATACTCTTGATAACAATGGCACTATTACTTCTAATGGCGGTAAATCATCTGGAGATATTAATGCTGAGTTATGCGGAGCAGGAAGTGGAGGGAGTATCTGGATTGAAACTGATATCTTAGATGGATCTGGCATCATTTCAGCTAATGGAAATACACTTCAAGATGATGATACTGAAGCTAATGATGGAAGCGGCGGTAGAGTTGCACTTTATTACAAAACAAATAGTGGCTTTAACTTAGATGTTGACCATATACAAGCTAGAGGCAATAATGCCGGTCCTGGTACTATTTATGTTGAAAATTATTCTACATCTCCCGACTATCAAGGCGGTAATCTATATATAGATAATAACAGTGAACTAATTACATATGGAGCTGATTTTGAAGCTCAAGACTACACATTCAATGACATTTATATCGGATCAAATGTCCAATTACTGATGAAGGGTAATACTGAACAAAACCGCGGAGTAACTTTTGAAATGACAGGTGATTTTACATTAGAAGAAGGAGCTAATCTATATGGAGTTGAACAAGGCTTTTCTTCTGGACTAGGCAGCGGAGCAGGAAGCCAAGGGGTAGGTAACTGCGGAGGCGGAGGCGGCGGTCATGGAGGTGTAGGCGGTGAAGGGCAGGACGATGGAGTAAACGATGAAACGCCCGGAGGTAGTTCTTACGATTCATCAATACAGCCTACTTATCTAGGCAGTGCAGGAGGAATAAGCGGAACTGGAGCAGCTGGAGGAACCGGCGGAGGCACAGTTTCAATAATCACAGATACAGGAAATGTAATTATAAATGGAGAAATAAATGTTAGTGGAAGTGATGGCGAAGTAACAGGAGACAGCTCTGGTGGTGGCGGTGCAGGCGGCAGTATATATATTAAAGCCTGTGATATAAACGTTAGCTCAACAGGAGTCATAAAAGCCGAAGGTGGTAATGCAGATATTGGAGATCCAACTTATAAGGGCGGCGGTGGCGGCGGCGGAATAATAGTATTAGCACATACATGCACTGATACTATCACTATTGACCCTGCCTCAACTATAAGCAGAACAGAAGGAACAGGATTCCATGCTGGTGGAGAAGGCATATACGGTGCCTACGGTATTCCTCAAATATATCTGCAAAAACAATATAAAATTACAGACATCGAACTACCTGTAGGAGGTGAAATATCTGAAAAAGCTATTAAATTCAAATTCAATGTTGCAGATCCTGATGCTACAGCAACATTAACTCCTCAAATTGAGATACAGGTGGCTGGAGAAAATGAAAGTTTTGATCTAACAAATATCATACAAGGATCAAGTGTTGAATGGACAGGAGGAGATCCAGTCCAGCTAGAAATAGATGTGACAGCAAATAACGGAGAAGCTACACTGCAGGGTAAAGGAAATCCAAGATCAAATATACTTGGTATTACTTCAGATGATCTTACTTATGGTGAAGATTATAAATGGAGAGGAAGAGTTGCAGATGAAACTGGAATGGTAAGTGACTGGGTAGATTTTGGAAGTAATAATGATGGAGTTGATTTTCAAATAACACCCGAAGGTGATGGTGGTGATGACGATGATACGGGAACATGTGGAAATGGCACTATCGAAACTTCTAATAATGAACAATGTGATAGTACTCAATTAGGAGGCTTAAGTTGTACAGATTTCGATTCATTCATCGGTGGTAATTTAGCTTGCAGCAGTGATTGTACTTATGACACAAGTGATTGTTATGGTAGCGTACCTGTATGCGGGAATGGAATAGTAGAGGTAGGAGAACAATGCGATGGTGGAATTGGAGACGCATTATGTACTGATTTCAGTTTCACTGGAGGCACGTTAAGCTGCAGTGATACTTGTACTTTCGATACAAATCAGTGCACTTCAGACTCACAAGATGGTGACATACCTGCAGTATGCGGTAATGGTATTGTTGAAGTTGGTGAACAGTGTGATAATGACATAGGCGATTCAACTTGTCAGGATTTTGATGACTTTACTGGTGGAACTCTAATCTGCAACAATGAATGTCAGTTAGATACTTCAAATTGTATAAAAGATCCTGAATGCGGTAATGGTATTGTAGAACCAGGAGAACAATGTGATGGCGACACAGGAGATCTAACATGCAAAAGTTTCTTTGGCTATATCAACGGAGAATTAATCTGTAATGAAAGCTGTGAATATGACCTATCTAGCTGCACAAGAGGAACAAGTGAATCAATAATAAACCTTCCTGTAACTGGTTCTATGAAAAATGTTATTACAATAGCATTAGATACACTCTCTATTATCCTAGCAATAATATCCATACTTCTAGCTTTCCCTAGTATATTAGTAAAAAGAGAAAAGAAACCTTGGGGACTTGTTTACGATAAGAATACAAAGAGACCTGTCGCATTTGCTGTAGTAAGATTATTCTCTAAAAAGAATAAGTTAATAGCTCAAAAAGTAACAGATCTTGAAGGACGCTATGGTTTTGCTGTAGGAGAAGGTGAGTATAAACTCAAAGTTAATCATGACAGTTATAAAGAATATGAAATCAAATTAGAAATCGATAAAAAGTCCAAGGGTACATTAAACAGAGATGTCGAATTAACAGCTGTAAGAGATGTTAAATTCAACTTCATGAGATGGATAAAATCTCAACTTGCCAAAGCAAAGGAGATTTTTCCAAAACTATCTAAATATATGTACATATTCGGATTTGCATTTGCTATATTTGCAATTTTGATTAACCCTGTTATATATAATCTAATCATAATTGCATTCTATGTACTTCTAGCTATATTCTATTTTGTATTTGGAGTAAAAAGAGGATGGGGTAAAGTATATAACAGTACATCTAAAGAAAGCATTGGTTATGCGGCAGTAAGACTCTTTGATGTAAAAGAAAATAAATTAATTGATAATCAAATGACTGATGAAAAAGGTAGATATATGTTCATAACAAAGAAAGGTGAGTATAACTTACTAGCCTCTAAGAAAGGATATACATTCCCATCTAAGAACGTCGATAAAAAGAAAGTTAGAAAAACTTTCTACGGCAGTCTTATAAAAGCAGAATTGAGTAAAGAAAAAGTACTAGGAGTAGATTTAGCTATGGATCCAGTATCCAAGAAAGAATCAGACCTAGTAAGATTAGAAGGCAAAAAAGTTCAGGGTGAAACTAAATTCGGCTCACCTTTTAGTTGAGGTTGGTGGTTGGTAATCAGTAGTCTGTAATCTGTAGTCTGTAATCTGTAATCTGTAATCTGTAGTCTGTAGTCTGTGATCTGTAGTCTGTTTTGTCTCCATTACCTTTCTGCTGTTAAAGGAAACTTTAGATCAATAATAACTCTAGTATTCCTCTTGTGTAAATAAACATCAATCATGCTATAATATCATCCGAATTATAAATTTTATAAATCTCTAATTGAAAAAGAGAGAATTCACAAACAAAAAAGATTTATTAATTGAACTTGTTAAAACAAACTTCAAATTAAGATACAACAATTCATTACTCGGATTTATCTGGGTTCTTTTAAAACCACTTATGACCTTCTTGGTATTATTTATTGTTTTCTCAAAATTTAAAGGTGGGTGGGTCGAAAACTACCAAATGTATCTGCTTCTTGGAATAATAATCTATACTTTTGTAAATGAGGGGATAATTTATGGAATGAACGGGATTCTGCAGACAGCGCATATAATACTTAAAGTAAATTTCCCAAGAGAAATAGCCCTTTCAAGCTCACTAATAATGTCAATTATTAACTTTGTAATTAATATATTTATACTTATAATCTTTTCAATATTCAATCCTGTTGACTCAACACTTTTATCACTGCTATATTTCTTATTTATTATAATAATTATTTTTCTATTCACATACGGTATATCTTTCTTTACTTCAATAATTCTTGTCAAACTTCGTGATCTTGAACATATAACTGAACTTGTAATGCAGCTTTTATTTTATGCAACACCAATATTTTATCCCTTAGATTCTATGCCGGAATCTATCCAGAAGGTAATATCTCTCAATCCTTTAACCATATTGATACAAGCTGCAAGAGAGACATTTATATACGGAAATATTGTAAATATCAGGTCAATCCTTATATTATTTGTAATTGCAATAATAATCTTTTTCGCGGGAAGGATTTACTTTAAACAAAATATTAAAAAAATAGCAGAAAAATTTTAGATTTGTATAAATGAACTAAATTTATCGATACAATGATAAAAACTTATGAGTATTAAAGATGCAGTTACAATAATTATATTAAATTGGAACGGCAAACACTTCCTAGAAAAAAACATAGATTCCATATTATCCCAAGATTATACTAATTATAAAGTTTTAATTGTAGATAACGGGTCAAAAGACGGATCTATAAATTACATAAAAAAAAGAATAAAAAAGGATAAAAAACTATCGATACTTGAGCTTAAAAAAAACATTGGATATACAGGGGGCAACAACAGTGGAATTAGAGAAATATTAAAAAAAGGTAAAAACAAATATATTGCAATTCTAAATAATGATATCAAAGTTGAACAACAATGGCTTAACAATTTGATATCGGGCTTCAATGACAGCAGCATTGGCATATGTACTTCAAAATTACTTCTATATTACCCTTATCAGCAAGTAATACTCATCCCAAGAAAAAATACCCTGCTCGAATCCTTATGTATAAATAATCTTAACTATCATTTACTTGAATACAAGAACGGCTTTGAAAACAAAGGTGAAAGATTACTACTTCCTAAAAAACTTAAAGCTAAAGAAATATATTATTTCGCTGTCCCGTATGATAATCATAAAAATACTGAAATAGGAAGATTAAAAATTAAATATACAGGTGACGATTTGAAACTATTCTCAGGTGAAATAAAAAAGGAAATAAATAAAAATAGCATTATTAAATTAAAACTAAATGGAAAGTATATAATACAAAATGCAGGTACTGATTTTATAAGGAACAAAATGGTATTTAAAGATAAACATTTATTTGAATTTAATAGAGAACTTCCCTCTGGAATTGCAGATGCAGCCTGCGGAGGAGCTATGGCTATACGAGCTGATTTACTTGAAAAATTAGGTTTATTTAAAGAAGAATACTTTCTATATAATGATGACAGTGAGATAAGTTTTAGATACCATAGAGCGGGATTTTTAACTAAGTTTATTAATGATGCAGTATGCTATCATTATTTTTGGGGAAGCAGCAAAGGAAGTGTCACCAAAAATCAAACTTACTATGGAACTAGAAATAGATTATGGTTTATAAAAGAATACTTTGGAATATTTACTTTCTTTTATTATTACTTCCGAACACTTGCTAGAACTTTTATCTGGGGATTAAAGAGCCTATTTGGAAATAAAAATGCAAAAATGTTTTTTACATGCTATATTAAGGCACTCGATGAATCTTTAAAAAGATAATATATAAAATCTTAAAAAACAAATCATGGAGAAAATCCTTATATTTGGCAACGGCCAATTCGGCAACTTTTACAAGAAATTTTTCAACAGTAAAAAAATAAAGAGTAAAATTTCCAAAGCAAACATAACTAAGACAAATCAAATCTCAAAAGCGATAACAAGCTACAAACCCACCGTTGTAATTAATACAGCTGCTAAAACGAACCTAGAATGGTGTGAAGAACATAAACTTGAAACATTCGAGGTAAATTCCCTAGGAGCTGATAATATAGCAAACATATGCGACAAAAAGGGTATCTACTTTATCCATTTATCTAGTGGTTGTATATTCTTAAGTAAGAATAAAAATGACAAAAAGAAAGAAGACGATAAACCAAATCCTGTATCTTATTACAGCTGGACAAAAGTATGGTCAGAGCAACTTATTCAATATAATAAATCATCAAATTTTAAATACCTAATACTACGTCCAAGACAACCTATATCTGCTCAGGTAAGCTATAAGAATATGCTCGTTAAATTTTTAACTTTCACAAGGTTTATTGATGTACCAAATACAGGAACAGTAATAGAGGATTTAATGGAATGGACTAGAATGCTGATTAAAAAAAGATACGTTGGCATATTAAATGCTTCTAATGATGGATGGACAACACCTTATAAAATCGCTAATTTGTTGAAAAAATATGTACTTCCCGAGCTTCCAATTACGAAAATTTCTAAAGAGGAACTAAATAAACTAACACCAGTAATGAGAATTGACACAATTCTTGATAATTCAAAATTAAAAAGCGTTATAGGAAAAAAATATGTAAAACCTTATGAAGACAGATTAGTTGAGATTACACAAGAATTAGATGGAAATATCAAAAAAGCACCTAAAAAAGTAATCAAGGAGGAGTTAGATAAGACACTTAAACAGTCCAGAAAAAGAACTATAGTTAATAAAGTTTGGAAAAACCTATTAGATAAATAAAAAATATTTAATAATGAAGTTATTAATTACTGGAGGAGCCGGTTTTATCGGATCCAATTTTATCAATTACTGGCTTTCAAAACACAAAAAAGACTTAATCATAAATTTGGACATGATGACTTACTGCGCTAATCCTCTTACTATAAAATACCACAAGAAGAATTTTTCAAACTACAAATTCATAAAAGGGAATATATGTAACGAAAAAATAGTAAGTGAATTAGTTAGTCAGGTAGATACTATCGTCCATTTTGCTGCAGAAAGTCATGTTGATAGAAGTATTAAAAATCCTAATCAATTCATTAAAACAAATGTCGTAGGAACACAAACTCTCTTATCCAAAGCTTCAGAATTTAATATTAAGAGATTCCATCATATCTCTACTGATGAAGTATTTGGCACTTTAGAATTAAACAGCAATGAGAAATTTAATGAAGAAACTCCATATAAGCCGAGATCTCCTTACTCTGCATCAAAAGCAGCTTCTGATCATTTAGTAAAAGCATATTTTGAAACTTATAAATTACCGGTAACTATAACTAACTGTTCAAATAATTACGGTCCATTCCAATTTCCCGAAAAAGTCATTCCTTTATATATAACAAGATTAATGAGGAATAAACCTATTCCAATATATGGAGAAGGAAAAGCTATTAGAGACTATTTATATGTAGAAGATCATTGCCGAGCTATTGAATGTGTTTTGAAAAAAGGACAAATAGGAGAGACTTACTGCATTGGAGGAGATAGTGAAAGAAATACAGCTCAAGTAGCAAATACTATCTTAAAAGAATTAAACAAATCTAAAGAATTAATAAGACACACTAAAGACCGACCAGGTCATGACCCAAGATATGCAATAGATCACTCAAAGATTACAAAAGAACTCGGATGGAAACCTATACTTAGTTTCAAACAAGGAATAAAAAAGACGATCAAATGGTATAAAAAGAACAAAGACTGGTGGAAGCCAATATCAAAAAAATCAGAAGAAATAGCTGAAAAATACTTATCAAATACTTAAATTAATTGTTATATTCAAAATATGAAAGCTCTTCTGTTATCCGGAGGCAGAGGTACAAGAATGAGGCCTCTTACTTATACTCGTAATAAGCACGCTGTACCAATAGCAAATAAACCACTTATACAATATCCATTTGAAATGATAGTTGAAGCTGGAATTAAAGATATTGCAATTATAGTTAATGAAACTAGAGAAGAAATCGAATCTATACTTGGAGATGGGAAAAAATGGGGAGTTAAAATTACATATATATTTCAAAAAGCCCCAAAAGGACTTGCTCATGCTTTAAGTCTTTCAGAAAATTTTATGGGAAGGTCTAAATTTGTAATGGTATTAGGTGATAATATGTTAGAGAAGGGGATAATAAAATATGTAGATAATTTTAGAAAATCAAATAGTAAAGGACATATATTGGGAATAAAAGTAGATCCAAAAGAGCATAAGAGGTTCGGTACCGCAACTATAAATAAAAAAGGAGAAGTTTTAGCCTATCTTGAAAAACCAGGTGTAGTAGATAAATCAAACATTTATGACCCTGATAATTCTTATGTTGTTCCAGGCTTTTATTTCGCAGGACCAGAAATTTTTGGTTGCTTTCATGGGAAAGGCAAGTTGAAACCATCCAGCAGGGGAGAGTATGAGATTCCTCACGCATTCAACTGGCTTATTAATCATGATCACAAAGTAACTTTAGATGTTGTAGATGGCTGGTATAAAGATCCTGGTAATCCAGGAGATACTTTAATTGCAAATCAATTTGTCCTGACTAGTATAGTTGAAGAGAAAAATAAAGGAAAAGTGAATGCTAAATCAAAGATCGAAGGTAAAGTGAATATTGGCAAAAAAACAGTAATTAAAAATTCTATACTAAGAGGTCCGCTCATAATTGGTGAGAATTGTAAAATTGAGAACTGTTTTATCGGTCCTTTCACATCAATATATCATAATTCTGAATTAAAAAACTGCGAGATAGAAAACAGCATAGTACTAGGTAATACTAAACTTCATGATACTCCAAATAGAATTGATTCAAGCATAATATGCTGGGATTGTGAAGTAGGAAAATTAGATGGACCTTCTAATTCTTTGAAGCTATTTATCGGCGACAATTCATCAGTGATGTTTTAAGGATAACTTTAAATGCCTTTATTTGAATACACTCTTGAGAACTTTTTTGTAAAAGTTCATAAAATTAATAATTAAATATATTTATTTGCACAAAAACAGAGTATTTTTTGGTCTCAATAAATATCAAAAAAAAATTAGGGAAATGTTAATTGCTCCAGTGAACAATCGGTATACAAAAATACCACCGCAGTAACATTTCCCTAAAACCCCAAGATTTATACCATCATATTACAGTTATAATTCATAGTATCAGTCAATTATTAGTTACGTTTTTTAAAATGTTATCTATCATATTGTCGTGAAAGTTTGGGGCCTGGGGAGTTTCTCCTTGGGAGGAAAACTAGATTACGGGTGTATTTTTGGACAAATTGAAACTCCCCAGAACTTTTGGTTACAAAAGTAAATTAAACCTATACAAAAACCACATTAATTTGTATAATTACTCACAATTCTAATTACCAGAGATAATTTAGCTAAAAAACTAATTTGAAAGCTTCAAAAACAGCAATAAAAGTGAAAAACGTATCTAAAACCTTTTATGTTCCAACAGAAAAGAAGGGCAGTATAAAAAGCTACTTTTTAAACCCTTTTCACAAAGCACAAAAATGTAAATTTAATGCATTAAAAAATATCTCATTTGAAGTAAAAAAGGGGGACTTTTTTGGAATAATTGGTAGAAATGGCAGTGGAAAAAGCACACTATTAAAACTGATTGCTAGTATCTATATGCCTGATAAAGGCAAAATTACAGTAAACGGCAAAATAGTTCCTTTCTTAGAACTTGGAGTTGGATTTAACCCCGAACTATCAGGTCGTGAGAATATCTTTCTTAATGGGACAATTCTAGGTATGAAGAGGGAATACTTAGAAAAGAAATTCGATGAAATAGTTGATTTTGCAGAAGTAAGAAAATTTATTGATATGCCTCTTAAAAATTACTCTAGCGGAATGCAGGTAAGATTAGCTTTTTCAATTGCTATTCAAGCTAATGCAGATATTTATCTACTTGATGAGGTGCTTGCAGTTGGAGATGCGGATTTTCAGGAGAAGTGTATCAATGTTTTCAATAAACTTAAAAAACAAAATAAAACAGTTGTTTTTGTAACACACGATTTAAACAGTGTTGAGAAATTTTGTACTAATACAATACTCTTAGATAATGGAAAGATTGTCGACCATGGGAATCCTAAAAAAGTTATTTATTCATATCTCAACGAAAATAACAACACTGAAAATAATTCTCAGAGTGCAATATCATCAGATAGATGGGGAAATAGAATAGTGGAGATTACTAGTGTTAGATTTAAGGATAAAGATAATAATGTAAAAAAAGCTTTTAATACAGGAGAAGATTTTACAATTGAAATTAAATATAATTCAAAAAAGAAAGTTAGAAAACCAAACTTTGGGATCGCAATTTTTGATCATAAAGATAATTACTGCTATGGAATTAACTCCAAAATAGATAACGTTTCTCCAAATTTTATTTCGGGAAAGGGTAAAATTCACTTAATTTATCCTAAAATAAAACTTCTACAGGGAACATACTATATAGATGTCGCAATTTATGGTAAGACTGAAAAAGAAATCTATGACTTTCATAACAAAAAATATAAATTCAGAATAATTGACAATGTAGATGCCCAAGGAACTGTAATTTTAGATCACAAATGGAAACTTAATGAGTAAGTATACAAAACAAAAAGTTGATTTAAAAAATAAGAATTTATCAACTACAAAAATAATAAAAATGGTTGGGAAAAATAAAAATGTATTAGATATTGGATGCAGTAGCGGATATGTAGGAAAAGCATTAAAAGAAGAATTTAAGTGTAAAGTTACAGGTATAGAGATTAATCCAAAAGATGCTAAACTAGCAAAAAAGCACTATGAACAAGTAATAATAACAGATGTTGAGAAAGAAAGTTGGGAAAACAAATTAAAATTCAAAAAGTTTGATGTAATTATACTTGCTGATATACTTGAACACCTTAAAGATCCAAAATCTGTTCTAATAAGACTAAAAAAATTACTTAAAAACGATGGGTATCTTTTAATTTCTATTCCTAACATCGCACATGTATCTATAAGGCTGGAACTACTTCAAGGTAGTTTTCAGTATGAAAAAACAGGTATTCTAGATAGTACACATCTTCATTACTATACAAAGAATTCATTTATTAAGATGCTTAAATCTATAAAATTAGTACCTAATCAAGTTAAGCATTCAGTAATAGATTTTCCAGAAAAAAATATAACTAGAGAACTAGATAAATTAGGACTAAAATCTAATAAGGAATTTTTAAAGAATTTAAAATCTCCTGAAGCAGTAGCTTATCAATATATCTTTAAAGTGAAAACTCATGGTAAAAGTCTCAATTTACAAAAACCATTTAAAAAACCCCTCTTAGTAATAAATCGAGCCCTTTCGACTTTGAGATACGACATAGATATCTTAAACAAAAAGATAATAGAAAAAGATAAAATAATAAATGGGAAAGATATAGAAATAAAAATACTAAAAGATACTAATACTCATCTTCAAAATAAGATCTCATCAATTTTAAATTCAAAATCATGGAAACTAGCCTGTCTAATCAGCAAAATGTATAAATTACCAATATCAGTTATAAAGTATATATTCAATTTTATTAAAAACTCCTTAAACGAAGGACCAAAGGAAACTTACAAAAGAATAATTAGAAAAATTGAAAATAAAAAAGAAGACCAAGTCGATATTAACGAGCAATATAAAATCTGGCTAGATAAGAATAAACTTACTACTAATAAAATAAAAAAACAGATTGAAGATATAAATAATTTTAAATATAAACCAAAGATAAGCATCATAATGCCAGTATACATTGTTGAAGAGAAATATCTTAGAGAAGCTATTGAATCAGTATTACTACAGACTTATACAAACTGGGAACTATGTATAGCAGATGATGCACCTAAAAAAACTTATATTAAAAAAATACTGAATGAATACAAAAAAAAGGATAAGAGAGTTAAGGTTGTTTTTAGGAAAAAAAACGGTCATATATCCAGATCAAGCAATAGCGCATTAAAACTAGCTACAGGTGAATTCATAGGTCTTCTCGATAATGACGATATAATACATCCTCAAGCTTTATACGAGGTTGTAAAATGCTTAAACAATAACAAAACGTTGGATTTTATATATTCAGACGAAGATAAACTGGAATTAGATGGAAGAAGAACTCATCCCTTCTTTAAACCTGATTGGTCTCCAGATATGTTTTTATCCGCAAACTATCTTTGTCACTTCACAGTAATTAGAAAAAAATTAGTAGATAAAGTCAGAGGTTTCAGAGTAGGTTATGAAGGTTCCCAAGACTATGATTTATTCTTAAGAGTTACTGAAAAAACAAAAAATATACATCATATACCAGATATTTTATACTCATGGAGAAAAATTCCAGGTTCTACTGCAGTTAATTATGATATTAAAAATTATGCATATAAATCTTCTGTAAAAACTCTAAAATCTGTTATAAAAAGACGTAAAATCAATGCAATACTAGAAGATGGAATCATGCCAGGTATGTTTAGAATTAAATATAAAATAAAAGGTAATCCTCTTGTTAGTATAATTATACCTACTAAAGACAAGGTAAATTATCTAAAAAGATGTATAAAATCAATACTAAAAAAATCAACATATAGAAACTTTGAAATATTAATTGTTGATACAGGGAGTGAAGAAGGGAAGACTGAAAGATACTATAAAAAATTAAAAAAGTTTGATGAGATAAGATTCTTGAATTGGAATAAAGAATTCAATTACTCAGCAGTTAATAATTTTGGTGCAGAAAATGCAAAAGGCAAATATTTATTATTCTTAAATAATGATACTGAAGTTATCAACCCAGACTGGATTGAATCAATGCTTGAACATGCCCAAAGAAAAGAAATAGGAGCAGTTGGGGCTAAGCTTTTATATCCAAATGACAGAGTACAACACGCAGGAATAATTTTAGGGTTTGGAGGTGTAGCAGGTCATGCTATGAAATATTTTAAAGATATCAAACTCGGACTTCCTTATCCAAAAGATATTATTCGAAACTATGCCGCGGTTACTGCAGCATGTATGATGGTTTCTAAAAAGAAATTTTTAAAAGTTGGTGGACTTGATGAGAAATTCAGAATTGCTTTTAATGACGTCGATTTTTGTTTAAAACTTTACGACAGAGGATATCTAAACCTATACACTCCATACTCAAAGCTTTATCACTATGAATCAATAACAGTTGGAAGACCAAATGAAGGAACTAGAGATATGTTAGGATTTCACAGAGAAACAAAGAAAATGAAAGAAAAATGGGGTGATTTGATTAAAAATGATCCTTACTATAATCCTAATCTCAGTTTAGAAGAAGAGAATTTTAGTTTAGATGTTTAAATTAGTTATGAATGTACTACTCTCATGGTCTCATAATGATAACCTCGATTCACTGTTAAAAGTATTACAAAAAATTAAATAATGAAACTATCTGAAAAATATAGTAGAAATTATAAAAAAATAAAAAAAATACTATTGAAATATGATGACAAAATCAAAATAAACAAAAAGATTTATACATTTATCCTATCAGTACTAATTAGTTGGTTTATATATCAAACTGTTTTTTTTGCATTAAACTTAAAACATAATGTAGTCCCAGACGAACCATATCATATACAATTTATTAAAATATATAGAGATAAAATTTCACCAATAATAAATCATCAAGATAATAACTTTGTATTCGGTGATATAACAAGATCACAATCTTATTTCTATCACTATCTTCTAGGAATGATTAGTAAATTATTCCAACTAGATAAAAATTTTATAACTTATTTAAGATTAATTAATATTTCATTCTCTTTACTAACACTAATTACTTTTATTAAAACTATAGATTTGTTAACAAAAGACAGATTTATTAAAATCTCAAGTATAATTATGTTATCAAATACTCTTACCTTTACTATTTTAAGTGGGGGAGTGAGCTATGATAATTTATTAAACTTACTTTCAATTCTTAGTGTCTATTTTTTTATAAAATTTGCAAAGGAAGAACATGTTAAAAATCTTATTCTATTTTTCGTGATTTCCCTATCCGCATCTATTGTTAAAATTTCATTTATCCCTATTCTTATAGTTTTAAGTATAATAATGTTTATTAAAACTTGTAGGATATCCGATTTTAAGAAAAAAATAATTAAACAAATAAAAAAATATAATAAATTTTTTATTATATTTTTATCTCTATTATTTGTAATCTCACTTTCTCTTTTTATCGAACGGCATGTAATCAATCTAATAAAATTCGGAACAATCAATCCTTCCTGTGTACAAATTCACTCAATAGAAGAATGTAAAGTAGATCTTCAATATATAAGAGATAATTCTTTTGAAATTAAAAATTTAAAACCGAATATATTGAATTTCATTATGTATTTTAATAAATGGAAACTTTTAATATTAGATTCAACATTCGG
>CAZNER010000025.1:1394-26230 GCA_964572065.1 uncultured Candidatus Saccharibacteria bacterium | reverse complement strand
TCAAGACCCATACCCTAGAAAAGAAGATGCTTGTGGATTGGCATTTAGTGTACCTAAAGGTAGGCCGATACCATCATCTCTGCGTTCTATTCATAAATCTATGGAGTTAAGTGGTTATAATCATTATAAGTCTGGAGACCTTAGTCCTTGGGCAGAAAGAGGCGTTTTACTTTTAAATACTTCTTTGACTACAATAGAAGGAAAGTCTAATGCTCATAAAGGGCTCTGGGATAGATTTATTATCAATGTTATCAACAGTTTACAATATAAGCCAGTCTTATATTGGATGATGGGTAAAGAATCTCAAAGATTTAAAGAATATATAAAAAATGGAATAATTTATGAGACTTATCATCCTAGCGGTAGGGCAGGAAATAAATTCAGGACTCACCCACATTTTAAAAAAGTTAATGAGCTACTTGACAATATAGGATTAGGTAATATAGATTGGAGTCTGGAAGAGTAATGTTTATTTCAAGCAGTCGATTTATCACAGGTTACATTTTGGGAGCTACTTTAATGTGGTTATTATTCTTTTTTGATTATGTACCCAGAAAAGAAAAACTAATCAAACAAATAAGGCAAGAAAGTTGTAATGAAAGAATCAAAAAATAATCTTTACGTAAACTATTCTCTATTTGAAAATGATATCTATATTCCATCTAGACCTATTGAAAGAGTAGATAAATTAGCTCCTGGGGTATACGCCATTAAAAGAGATGCTAATGGTCAAATTTACTTTAATAATATGCAAGTAACTTCAGATACTCTTATTGATCTTCCGTCTTTTATTAGTAAACAGATTATCGAAGAAGTAAATAACTTTTGGAGTGAGGAAGTAAGAAAAAGATTTGATAGACGTGGTATGACCTATAAAAGAGGTATTTTACTTCACGGAACACACGGAACTGGAAAGTCTAGTATTATTATTAAGTTAATGCAAGAAGAAGTTGAGCGTGGTGGTATTGTATTCTTCTGTCCTACTCCGACAATCTTATCTGCAGGAGCAAAGATCGTAAGAGAGATTCAAGGCGATGTTAGAATGCTGGTTGTATTTGAAGAGTTTGAGAAAATCTTATATCAAGACGAATCAAACTTCTTATCACTATTAGACGGAGAACTTCAGATTGATAATGTTGTTTATATTGCAACAACTAATTATATCAGTGAGATTCCACCTAGAATTAAGGATAGACCTAGTAGGTTCGCTACTGTGGTAGAAGTGCCTCTTCCTGATGCAGAAACGAGAAGGCTATTCATTGAAGCTAAAACCTTCCCAGATGAGAATGTAAACATCGAGGCATGGGTAGAGGCCACAGAAGGTATGACAATAGATCATATCAAAGACTTGATTATTAGTGTATTTTGTATTGGCGTGTCTTTAGAAGAGGCAGCCGAGAGAGCAAAGAATATGATAAATAGTAGAACTGCTCTCGATGAACTTGAAGATTTGGATCCTTACTCACAACCGAGTAATAACAAAAAGATGAGTAAAGCTGAATTGTTATCTCGTGTGCTTCATGGATTCTAGTCCTTTGTTCCGATAAGCTGTTTAGGACTTTAATATAAATCATCGGTGATAGCAGCGTGCAGAGTATCCTGAGCATTGAAACTGACTTAGATGCGGCGAGCTTAGGATGTGAACGGCGTATATATACTTAACTTATATAAAGAGATTATAGGACATGGTAAGTCCGGCGTATTGGTTATCAGTGCCTAGCGCAAAGGTCAAAGTAATCTTAGAGTCTCCTAGCTTCTATTAGCTACAGACAGTAATCAATTTATGTAAATGCGTATATACCAGATTTAGTATCTTTGGCTTTTTGGTGTTTGACCATGAGGCCGCCTTGTGTTATAAGTAATTGTATGAACCTTTATAGTAAAGATAGTTTTAGGTTATATAAGCCCGATGACAGTTCTAATACTTTTTCTGGGTTGGAGTTGTTTGTTAGGAATAATGGCGATAAAGTTATTCATGTGTATGTTGAAGGGAACAAAATAATTTTGGAGATGGAGAAGGGCGATGCTTAAAGTCACTATCGAGGTTATACCATATGGTGATTATTCTGATCGACATACGATCCATAGTATTTATATAGCTAACATTGGAGGAAACCTAACTAAGGCAGATTATGATACTTGGTTTGAAGTTGATCCTACAGATTTTCCAAAGGAAAAAAGACCTACTCCAGATCTAAAAGTAAAAAAACATAAAAGAAATCAAGGAGCTATAGAGCTGTTGCGTAAAGTCCTTAATTTATGGTACACTAAGAAAAATAAGGAAGTTAAAGATGATAAATCTGGATCAACTAAAACTTGCACTAAATCTTCATAATGTTAGAAGATTTCAAACTCACAGACTTCAGCAGAATAAAAGTGTTGCTGAGCATAGTTTTAGAGTAGGGGCTCTTTATAATTACTTAGGTGGAACAGAATACGAATCGGCATTTTTCCATGACATTGAAGAATCTATCACTGGCGATATTCCTAGTCCAGCTAAGAAACATTTAAAAGGTTTGGAATATTTTGAAGAGATGAGACCAAAGTATGAAGACACTAAACAAGCTAGATTAGGAAAACTCTGCGATAAGTTAGAACTTGTTTTAGATTTAAGAGAACAATTAGAAGATACGGGGAAACTTCCTAAAAGGCTTATGCAAGTATATGAGGACGAATTAGAAGCTGTTCGCGATATAGCGAAAGAATTGGGAAAATCAAAAGAAGTTAAACAATTATTAAGGGAATTAAGTAAGTAATGTTTCCTTTCTTTCTGTTCGTAGTATTGTTTTTTGTAATTAATGTTAATGTTGCAGAGACTATTTATTCTAAAGATGACTTTAGATTGATGTACTATTACGAAAAATTTAAAAAAGATGCTCAAATTTTTGGAAAACAATTACCTGAAAAGAATTTTACAATTTGGTTTGGTAATACTAGGAATTTATATAATTCAAAAAGAGTTGGATATTGTTCTTTCAAGAGTCCTAGAAAAATTGTTATAGATAGAAAATGGTTTGATAATGCTTCAGAAGAACAAAAAGAGTTAATTCTTTATCATGAGTTTGGACATTGTGTATTAAATCTAAGTCATACAAATGACTGTGCCGCAGAACATAAAGGTAAATGTATATTACCTATGAGTATAATGAATAAGTCAGCTAATTGGCAAGGTTATTTTAGAAACAAAGAATATTACTTAAAAGAGTTGTTCACTAATACAAATTATGTTAATTTTAAAGAAAATTTTCACGAATGTAATTAAGAAGTATGCGCAAGAATAATGTTATACCATTTAAAAAATCAGACAATAAGATTTTAATAAAAAATAATAACGACTTAAAGTATTACTTAAGAGAATTTGTTGTTTTGTTTTTTGGTATTTTAATAATTAATGGTATTTACGACTTAACTTTGTGGTTGGTGAATAATGGAAGGTGATAACATAAAGTTATACAAATTAGTTAGGAAGCACGATACAAATAAAGTATCTGGAACTGGTATAGTAGCTTTAATTTCAGTCATGCCCAGCGGCAGAGCTGTAATGGAGTGGATATCTTCAAATCATCCTACATTGACTATTTTTAATAATCTCGATGAAATATCATTGATTCATGGACATGGAGGAGATTCTGTTGTACTACCATTAGAGAACAAAAATAAAAGAAGGAGGAAAAATTGAAATCAAAACTATCTAAAAAAGATCAAATATTCAAACAAACAGTTGATTTTATTAAGAAAAACAAAGTATTACCTACAAGATCTGATATGTTAAAATTGGGAGTTAGTAGAGACATGATCAGATATTATTTCGGCAATCTTCAATTATTACATGAGCTTGCAATAAGACATGCACCAAAGATTGTTAAAAAAGTTAAGCCTTTACAAAATAAAGAAGTTGCTGTAATATATAAACTAGCAGGAGTAAAAAATGTCAAATAAACTAGAAAAAATACTTTTCATTCCAGACACACACGTTCCTTATCACGATAAGAAAGCATGGAATGTTATGATGAAAGCTGCGAAAGATCTAAAACCAGATCATGTTATTATTCTCGGAGATTTCATCGACAATTATTCAGTATCAAGTCACAGTAAAGATCCTAACAGAGCTTTAAAACTTGACGAAGAAGTAAACGAAAGTATTAAACTTTTAAAAGAATTAAAATCTTTAAAAGCCAAAAACAATGTTTACGTGGAAGGAAACCATGAAGATAGACTAGAAAGATATCTTATGGAAAAAGCTCCAGAACTTTTTAATGTTGTTAAAATTCCTAAACTATTAAAATTAGACGAACTAGGATTTAAGCATACTCCATACAAAAGTCATTATATTTTAGGTAAACTACATATTACTCACGATTGTGGTACCGCTGGTCGATATGCTCATTATAAGTCAGTAGACACGTTTCAAAAGAATGTGGTTATCGGACATACGCACAGGCTCGGCTTCGCTGTAGAAGGGAATGCTAATGGAGAAAGACATGCCACGGCTATGCTAGGATGGCTTGGAGATGTGAATAAAGTTGATTATATGCACAAGATTAAAGCAACAAGAGACTGGACTTTAGGATTTGGTATAGGGTATCTTGACAAGAAAACAAACTACGTATATATTGTACCTATACCAATTGTTAATTATACAGCAGTTGTTAATGGAAAACTATATAAATAGGAGGCATTATGGCACTTGAAGAAGTAAAAACACTAGACGCGGAAAAAGTATACAGGATTACATCAGAAACTAATTCTGATAATATAAGAGAAAACGATCTTTCTGAGATTGCAGGATATTATCTTGGAAAGAAAAGTGTAGAAAATGAACTTAACCCAGCAAAACCTTCAACTATTCATTATTTCCTTTCTGATGGAAAAGTAGTTGGAGCTTGGGGAAATGGTCACATGAATATGCTGCTTGGAAGTATTCCTTCAGGAAACGGAAAAGCAATGTATGTTGTAGTTAAATTTGATGGATTTAAGGCTTCTCTTAAAAAAGGAATGAAGCCTTCTCGACAATACAAATTGTTTCGAGATTCAAATAACATCATTGATATTTCTGTAGCATCTAATTTAGATATTGCTACTGATGTTGATTCAGACGATTTTTCTGATTTAACCTCCTCGACAACAGAAAGCACATCTGATACTCTATCATCTAAAGATCGTGCTTCACGAGTGACCAGCCTACTAAACAGCTAATCACTCAAAGCCTCTACCTAAAGTCATATCTTTGGGTAGAGGCATTACTTTATTTTTGAGGAGATTTTGTGTCTGAGGTTATTTACAGATTAATTATTTCTGACTGGGCACATCAAGAGAATCCATCTCTTCCCAGATCATTAACAGGACTTTTTACTAAAGAAGAATTATTCCAAAAAAATAATCAGGGATATAATTGTTATTATTTTCTTAATATCCCAAGCCAGTACGATAATACTGATCAGGATATTCATTCTTCTGATATAAATGTTTTTGACTTTCTTTGTGTGGATATGGACTTGAAGGAAGGTATACATGAATCCAAAGAATCTTTTGTATCTTTAATACACTCCTTCTCTCTTAAGCCTTCTGCTATTATAGATTCAGGAAATGGTATTCATGTATATTGGCGAGTTGTAGACTTAGATGCTATGAGTTATCTAAGACTACAGCGTCGCCTAATTAGAAAATTTAGAACAGATAAAGCAATTTCTAAAATATATCAATTAATGCGAGTTCCTGGAACTTTAAACGTAAAAGAAAAGAACAATTATAAATTATGCAAATCAATTGAAAATAATGATGTAAGTTACACTTCAGAAGATTTTGATAAAGCTCTTCCTGCTATCAGCAAAGAAGATGAAAATTATTGTACTAATCATTACAATATGACATACAATCAGGAAAACACAGTAACTGAAGTTGAATTAGAAATACCTCTTAAATTTCAGACCTTGATGAATGAAAACACAGAAGCAAAAAGATTATTTTTCGGACCTGTTCAAGATAGATCGGCAGCTAATTATAGGCTTGGTCATTTATTAAAAGCTAAAGGATTTACTAAAGAAGAAGCCAGAGCTGTACTATTAAACTGTGATAAAGCTATATCCAGAAGAGGTCAACATAGATTCAATTATGCGAATAATATTGTAGACAAAGTTTGGATGTATACGGAAGCTTCAAATGAAGAAAAACCTAAAGTAATAATGTCTGAGAGTGTTAGATCTTTATTATCAAAAAGTCCAGAAGATGTTGGTTACGAAACCAGAATCTATGGACATCCAATGTTTGATGCTACTGCGCATGGATTTAGATTAGGCGAGGTTATGGGACTCATTGGAGGTTCTGGTTCAGGAAAAAGTACACTGAGTTTGAACTTTTTTAAATGGTTTGCGGAAAGGAATCCAGATTATGTACATGTTTTTGTGACAATGGAAATGCCAAAAATGCAGCTATTAAAGAGATGGCAAAAATTGGCAGCCAATAATGATGTTTTGCACGATATGGTTTATTTCCTTGACCAACATGATGAAAATGGTATTAACCGAGAACTAACACTAAATAAAATAAAAGACGAAATTCTTCTTTTAGAAAAAACCATAGGAAAAAAGGTAGGTTGCGTTGTCATTGACCACATAGGGTGTCTATCTTATGAAGAAGGAAAAACAGAATATGATAAATTAATGAATGCGTGCCGACTAATGAAAAGTTTTGCTTTAGAGACTAAATCATTTTTAATTATGCAATCTCAATCTTCTAGAGAAAAAGCAGGTCCTTATGGAGATGTGGAGATTGATAAAGATGCCGCTTATGGAACTACTAAGTTTGAAAACTATTGTGACTATATTTTAACTACTTGGCAACCTCTTTCGAGAGTCCAGCATTTATCTGGGATACTTGTCAATGCTTTTAAATACTGTAAAATAAGAGAGCTGGATACAGTTAAAGATAAGATTAAGATGAATCAAGTATATGCAATGGCATTTGATAAAGAAACAGAGACCTTACGTAAAATTAGAAAAGATGAACTTTCACCAATATCTTATTGGAACAATCAAGCAGCGTCTGAAAGATCAAGAGATAGGAAAAAAGCACCTAGTGAGATTCAAGATATGGATTGGATAAAAGATGGAGAAACTGGTTCTAATAAAGGATAAAAAAAGTCTTGATAATTTTATGCAAGACTACTTACATAAGCATAAACTTTATGCTGTTGATACTGAGGCCACTGGTCTTACAGAAGCAGATGAAATAATTGGAATATCTTTATGTGCCGAAGAAGATACGGCTTTTTATGTGGTGATGAAATCTTGGAATACAGAAAAACAAGAACTTGATTCCGTATTATCTGTAGAAGATGTATTACCTTTAGTACAAGAATTGTCTAAGTTTAACCTAATAATGCACAATGCGTTATTCGATTGTAAGCTAATTCATAGAAGTTTTGGAATTAATTTAATCAGCTCTTTAAAAGTCGATACTTTAATATTATCACATTTGTTGGACGAGAATAGATCGAACAAACTTAAAGATCTTTGCGCTAATTTCTTTGGTGAAGACGCAAAAAAAGAACAAGAAGAGTTAGCAACTTCCGTAACAAAAAATGGCGGATTAGCCAAGATCAATAAAAAAAGTTTTAATATCGAAATGTACAAAGCAGACGTAGACGTTATTGGTAAGTACGGAGCTAAGGACGCATTACTTACTTTTAATCTTGCTATGTTATTAGTAGATCAATTGTCTAAAGATCAAGATCTTTGGAAATTCTTTTTTGATGATGAATCAATGGCTTTACTAAAAGGCCCTACTTATGAGATGAATACTACTGGTCTTAAAGTAAATGTTCAAAAATTAGAAAAACTAGAAGCGGATTTAAAGTTTGAGCTTCTAAGATTAGAAGAAAGTATTTATAACGACATTCATCCTTATGTTAAAGACAAATATCCAGGAACTAACAAAAAGAATACTTTTAATATAAATAGTCCCAGTCAATTTTCTTGGCTTTTGTTTATTCAACTTGGACAAGAGTTTAAAAAACTTACTCCGGCTGGAAGAGCCTTGGCTAAAAAAATGTTTGGTAAAATACCTTACACTATATCTGCCAAAAAGCAGTTTATAGACGCTATCAAAAAAGAAGGCGGAAAACCTGAAAAATATATTGCAGCAGATAAAGCAGTTATATCTCAGTTAAAAGACAAGTACAAATGGTTACAAGATTTTACTACTTATAAAAGGCTAGATAAACTACAAAAAACCTATGTACAAGGTATTAAAGAGAGAGTTAAATACGGAGTTATTCATCCAAGTTTTTTACAACATGGAACCACTTCTGGACGATATAGTAGTAAAGACCCTAACTTTCAGAACCTGCCAAGAGATGATAAGCGTGTAAAAGAGTGCATTATATCAAGACCAGGTAAGGTTTTTGTTGGGGCTGACTATAGTCAACTAGAACCGAGGGTATTTGCTTATTATAGTCAGGACTGGGCTTTAATGAAGTGTTTTGAAATCGGAGATGATTTTTATAGTATTATTGGAGCCAGGGTTTATAACAAAGATAATGCAGAATTGAAAAAAGATGGCGAAAACTCTTTCGCAAAATTATATAAAAATTTGAGACAAAACGCAAAAACAATAAGTCTTTCGGCCACATACGGTACCACTGCATATAAGATGGTCGACTCAGTCACTGCAGAAAATGGCAGTAGACTAACAATACAAGAATGTCAAGATATTATAGATACGTACTTTAGGGAATTTCCAGGAGTTAAAGCATTTATGGACGGAAGCCATAAAGAAGTAGTAGAGTACGGGTTAGTCAAAAATTTATATGGTAGACCTAGAAGAATACCTGAAGCTAAAGTTTTAAAAAAATATGGTAAGTTTTCCCATCACAATTTAGAATACTCTTTACGTAACTTATTGAATTTGGCTGTAAATCATAAAGTACAGTCTACTGGGGCAAGTATTATTAACCGATCTGCAATTGCTTTACAAAAACGCTTGAAAAAAGAATTTAAAGATGCTAATATTGTTTTACAGGTTCATGATTCTTTGGTCGTGGAATGTAAAGAAGAAGACGCAGAAAAGATAGCTCTAACAATGAAGGAATGTATGGAAAATACTTGTCATCTTGACGGAGTTAAATTAGAAGCCGAGCCACAAATTGGAAAAACATTAGCGGAGGTATAAATATGTCGAACGGACTTTCAGATGCTTTAGGAACTAGGCAATGGAAAAAACTATGTTCTTCAAACAATAATAGTAAAATGACTAAAAAAGAATATTTTGAGTTTCATAGATCTTGCATTGAAAAAATGTCCAAAATTACTGAAGCAAAAAATGCTGATTATACGGGGGTTGGAGATGATCCTTTTTCTAACTTTACAAGAGTTGAGGCAGTTGGCATCTGTAGCACTGAGCAAGGATTTTTAACAAGAATGATGGACAAGATCTCTAGAATTAATAGTTTTGTTCAAAAAGGAGAGCTTCAGGTTAAAGACGAGTCCGTAGAAGATACATTGCTTGATTTGGCAAATTATGCTATATTGTTTGCTGGATACGTTAGGAGTAAAAAATAATGTTAAAGAGCGAGATTGTTGATACGATTAATAAAAATATTCAATCTGCTACTTCTACTAGGGCATCTCTTAATACACAAATGAATACGACGAATAAAGTTATAGAAAATTTAAAAGACATCAAGAAAGATCTAGATAAAACTATAAATGATTTAATAGACTTAAAGGTAAAAATAGAAGTAGATTATAAAGGATAGTTATGGATACAATCAAAGAAAAACTGAAGATATTCCTTGCTTTAGTTATCGCTATTGCCGTAGGGTATGGATTAGGATATTTTTATTCTCCTTCTAAAATAAAAGAAGTAGAAAAAGTGGTAGAGAAAGAAAAGAAAACGACAGAAGAAAATAAAAAAGTTACTGAGAAATTTGATCCTAATACTGGCAAACTTACAGAGCGCATCGAAGAAACAGAAAAAAAAGAAATCGAAACAAACACTAAAAAATCAGATAAAGAAACCGAAAAACAGAAAAACAAAAAAATGTGGGCAGTCAAAGCTGGCGGCGTTATTAATCCTAGAGATTTAGAACATAGCGTTATTCCAAGGATTGGGGCAGAAGTGAGACTACCTATCTTTGATAGTTGGATAGGAGCTGAATCAGATATAAGTGTTAATAGACCTTTATTAGGTCTTTACTTACGTGTGGAGTTTTAATATGTTTAGATATTTAATTTTAATAGTGTTTATTTGTTTGTTTTTTCTTGGATGCTCCTATGACAAAAGAGTTGCTATTTTATGCGATAATATAGGACCTATTGATGGACAACTTGTATACAAATCTTCCACATCTTACGTTGTAGTAGTTAAAGATAAAGTAAAATTTTATTTTCCTAGAAACTCTTGTATCATGATAGAAGAACTGAATAATGACTAAAAAAATACCCGACGGCTGCGGAATGTGTAATAGATCTTACAAAAAAGATCATAAATGTGTTAACAAGCCTTATACTAGAACTGAATTATTTAATTTAATAAAAGCGAGAAAGAAGAAGAAATGAAAGCACTTAATCATTATTTTAGTTTAGCGGTAGTTTGTATGGCTTCTGGTTATTTTGTTGGATTGACAATTGAAAGACCCTATTCTATGGTAGTTGCAATTGGACTAGGAATTGTGTTAGGATTTAATTGGCACAGGATTACTGGATATACAATTGGAGAAAAAGAAGGAGAAAACAAATGAACGATAAAACATTAAATAAAATCACTAAAATTTTAGGAGAACAAGCGGTAAATGAGCTTAGAACATTGTCAGCTCAAGAATTAGAGTCTCTTATTGTTTCTTCTACTCAAGATATTGAATCTGCAAAAGAAGAACTTCAATTAAACGAACAATACATTAAGTTGAAAGAAGATAAGGCTTATATGGAATCAGGTCTTAAAGAGTTGAGAAAATTCAACAATGCCAAAATTCAGATGGCCGTAGCTCTTTTAAATGAAAGAGGAAGACGAATTATTTCTGGAGAACAAAATTTTGCGTAGTGTTTATGTTGTTGGTTTAACTGAACAATTTAAACCTACGAAAACTTTGCATATCTTCGGAATATTTTGTACTAGACAAAAAGCCGAAAAAGCAGTAGAATTATTAAATATTAGTGGTTGTACAATAAAAGAAATTTTATTAGATGAAATAATTGATTTGGAGGCTTTATGAATATAGAAGAATTAGCAGAAAAAATCATAAACGATAATCTGTCTTTATTAGAAGTTTCTAAAGTTTTAGATACTAACGAAGCTTATAGCCGAGGAGCTGCAATGCTTACCGCGCAAGCTAGACTTACTAATTGCTGGAAAGAAATTGCAGATAAACTTATTGTAGCAAAAGCTAATGAGCAACAATCGTGGCACACAGCTCTTACTTCTGCCGAAGGCAAAAGTGTAGGAGAACGAGAAGCTGCAGCTAAAGCAAGTTTGATCTATCAAGAAGCAAGTAACGAAGTAGAAAGACTGAAAAACAATCTTACTTATATTCAATCTTTTGCTAGGCAATTTGATGCAGGTTTCAGATTGTTTTCTTACATGATTAAAGGTGACGTACAATTATGAGTAAAAAACTTGATATGAAAAGTATTGCTGAAAAAGTTAAAAAGTCTTTTAAAGGCGACGAAAAAGCTGCGGCAATGATCGGAGTCGGAAGCAATCTAAAAAAGCTTACAGAAGAAGATTACATTAGATTAGGATCTTGGTGGACTGATTCCACTAGAACACTAGGTATACCTTTTGGTAAAGTTACTATGCTGGCAGGAACTCCTGATAGCGGTAAAACAAGTGTGGCTATTCAAGCAATGAAGGCAGCGCAAGAACAGAATGTAGCTGTTATTTATGCAGAGACCGAAGGAAAAACTACTGAAAAGGATTTGATTGCGTGGGGAGTTGATCCAGATCAAATTATCCTTGTACAAGCAAGAACAGCCGAAAGAGTATTCACAGGAGTACTTAGAGCTTGGGAAGCAATTAAAGATGCTGATCCTGAGATTAAGTTATTGGTTGTTATTGATTCTTTGGGTAATGTTGTAAGCGAGCGTGATTCAGAATTAGACATGATGGAAAATGTTCAACAGATTGGCGGAAAAGGCAAAATCAATCGCTTAGGTCTGAATCAGATTGTAGCTCGTATGGAACAAGATAATGCAGCAATATTGCTAATTAATTACACTTACGATAATTTAGGGTCTCCTGGAAAAACTAATGCAGGAGGTCAGGCTCTTAACTTTTTCTCATGTCTTACATATCAAACAGCAAGGAAAGCGTGGTTAGAAAAAACTGTTCAAGGTAAGAAAGTAAGAGTAGGTGCTGAAGTATTGTTTAAACTTTATAAAAACCATTTAAATAAAGAAGATCCAGGAGATAAACAAATTACATTCAGAATCACAAGCGAAGGCATAGAATATGTCGAAGGAAAGAAATAATGAAAAACTTAACAAAGCAATTTTTAGCTGCTGTCAGAAAGGTGCTTACATATGAAATCATATCTAGTCGTAGGCGATCTTCAAATGAAAAAAGAAAATCTACAAAAGTGCGAAAATCTGTTTCAGCTAGTAGAAAAAGAAAGCCAAGCAAAAAAGCTAAATAATGTAATATGGTTAGGCGATATGCTAGACAGAAGAGGTCTAGTAGAGATTGAATGCCTAAACACTCTTTTTAATTATTTTAATAATTCTAGCCTTACTCATCACGTTTTGGTAGGTAATCATGACCTTATCTCCCTTCACGACAAAAAACACTCGTTAGAGACCCTAAAAACGCTCAAAAACGTGCATATTTATGACGAAATAACAAGGGTTGATAATATCTTATTTGTTCCTTATTATCGAGATCCTAATAGATTCTTACAAGAAACACAATCAGATGCTGATATTCTTGTCTGTCACCAAGGGATAAAAGAGTTTACTATTGGTTCAGGCTATACAGAAAATGAAGCTGTAAGTATTGAAGATCTTTCAAATTTTAAGTTGGTCCTAGCAGGACATTATCACACACCAAAAAACATGAAGAATGTCGTGTATTTAGGTAGTCCATTTAGTCACAGCTTTGGAGAAAGTAACGAAGAAAAAAGATTAGGAGTATTAAATCCAGAATCCATTGAAGTAGACTTCATTTCTATAAATAAATTTCCTAAGCATATTTCTATGGAAATTACTTCAAAGTCCTCTGCCCCCAAAATTGACAGTTACAACCATTGGAGAATTATATTCAATGGCTCAGAGAAAGAAATAAATGACTTTAAAAACAACTTAGTAAAAAAAGCTAATGTTAAATATATATTCAGAGAGACTAACAAATCTCGAAATTTAGTAATAAAAGAAACATTGACAAATAAAGAAAAATGGATAAAATGGAGTAAAGAAATCAAGAACTTAGATGATAAGATTATTGATAAAGGTTTAGAATTATTAAGTCAATAACAGAGTAATTATGAAAGAGTTTAAATTTTGTTGGGGAGAGCCTTATTGCATAAGAAATGCTTTGAAGTATTATTATAAATGTAGTCAAATTAGTTTTAATTTGGACTCCATTACATATCAAGCTTATGAAGGAAATCCTGAATTATTAGTAAATACCAAAGAATTTATAAAAAAGACAACTAATCTAGATTATAGGTTTATTATCATAACCCAAGGAGCTACTGGAGCAATCAATATAGTTTTAAGATCTTTATACAACAAGCATGGTTTCAACAGGTGTCTAACAAACAAATATTATTTCCCATATTATCCTAAAATAATTGAAAAGAATAAATACATACACGACATTAAACTTGACCACGATTATGAAAATTATTTAAAAATTAGTAATGTCTTAGGTCTTGTTGATAGCCCCTCTAATCCCACAGGGAGTATGACATCTTTTCTCGACACTAATAATAATATTATATGGGATAGTGTTTATCATAATCCAGTATTTGTAAATTCTTCTCCTAAAAATCCAGAACATAGGGTCAATTGTGGTTCATACAGCAAGGCATTTGGACTTACTGGGGCTAGGATAGGATGGATTGCCACAAATGACGAAAACGATTACAATCTATTTAAGGATGAGAATACTTATGAAAACTGCTCTCTTCCTTATTTTTCACAAGCTTTTATATCGGACGTAATGAAAAATACAGATATTGACTCTTTTATGCAACATTCTAAACATTTAGTAAATAACAATAGAGAAATGTTTCATAAAATTTCTTACTTATTTGATGGTCAGTTAGTACCAGAAGACGGTATGTATTATTCCGCATGGACAACTCCACACACAATTCAATTGTTGGATAAACTAAATGTAAAAAGCATTAAAATGGATATTTCTGGAAAAGACGAATTTTTAAGATTCAACTTAGCACAGATGAACGAAGTAACTAAGGAAGCCATTAATTTAATTTTAAAAGAAGATAGTATTTTATGATAAAATCCGTAAATGCTAAAAATTTTCAGAGTTGGAAAACTTTGCAGTTTGAAACTGAAAAAGGAATTACATTAATTACTGGTTTTAATCATGACGATAACACGGCGGAAGGTGCTGGAAAATCCGCTATTCTAAATGCTATTTGTTGGGGTATTTTTGGATCAATTCCAAAAGACTCAAATATTGATGACGTTATAACACAAGGTGAAAAAAGTTGTAATGTTGTAGTTTCCTTATCTAATGGCGTGTCAATCGTAAGAAACAGAAAGCCAAACGATTTGTACTTCTTTTATGACGATTCTTCTGATGTCCAGAATAGAGGTAAGGATATAAAAGACACACAGAAAATGATTGAAAGTGTAATTGGTTTTACTTATGAAACTTTTTTACAATCAGTATATTTTGCTCAAAACAGTTTGGTAAAGTTTATATTACTTAACGAAGAAGGCAAAGGAAAAATATTATCTCAAATTGCAGACTTATCTATTTTTGATATCGGAAGAAAAAAGGCACATGAACTAGCAAGAGAAGCATCTTTAAAACTGTCAATCGAAAAAAATAAACTAGGAGAGATAACTCAGTCAATTAAACTTATATCTGATCAAATGAGTTCATTGAAAGAAATGAAAGTAAAATTTGAAAATGAAAAAATCAAAACTATTCACGATTTAGAAATACGAGAGCGACGACTAGAAGCCAATATCAATATGATCGGTATTATACCAGAATTGACTCCTGATTATTATATTAAACTAACAGATTTGCGAGAAACATTAGAAGATTTCAAAGAGAATATTATTTATTATAGAACTGAAATGTCCAAACAAGCTGAAAAGATAATGAGAAAAAACTCATTAGAAATGGAAATTAAGAAAATATCTACCGAAGTAGAAAATTTAAAAACTGATAAAGACAAACAACATTGTAATTCTTGCGGATCCGAACTTAAAGATAAAGAAAAACAAAAATACATAGACACTCTATTGTCTGAAGTTGAAGAAAAACAAAACGAAATTAAAAACATGAATCTTATAGAGAATGATCAATTAGAACAGAAATACTCTTTGTACCTGAACAGTCATAAAGAATTAGAGTCTGATCTTAAACATATAGAAAGATTAGAAATAGAAATTAATCATAAAAAAGAGAAGAAAAAGCTTTTAATGAATGAGCTTTACAATTTAAAAAATGAACTTTATGACCAAAGAGCTAAAGAATTTCCTGACATTGATAAAAGGGTAGAATTACTTCAACACTCTTTGTTTCAAAGAGAAAAAGAAAGAGATGAAGCAGGAAAAAAGGTAGAGCAACTTTCAGAAAATTATAATACTTATGAGATCATAAAAAATGGATTTAAAGAAGTCAAAAGTTTGTCGTTTCAGGAAGTTTTAGAAGAATTAAACTCAAGATCAAATTACTACTTATCTGAGTTATTTGACCAAGAAGTTAAAATATGTTTCAATAATTTAGGAAATGGTGGCGAAACTTCAAAAATTGAAACCTCATTAGAAATATTAGGTGAAAATAGGAAATTAGGTCTTTTTAGCGGCGGACAAACGAGAAGAATCATGTTAGCTGTTGATTTAGCGATTAGTGATATCATTCACGCAAGGAAAGGAATTAAAGATAAGTTATTGATATTAGACGAGTATTTTAAAGACTTATCGGAACAAAGTATTTCTAAGATTGTTGCCTTGTTGTCTAATTTAGATACAAATGTTATTATGGTAGAGCATAATAGCTTACTTAGAAGTCTAGCTACTAATGTCGTAAACATACACTACAAAAATGGCGAATCTTGCATTTTGGAAGGATAAACATGGGAAAATTCACTATTAAGCACAGGACACTTATTAAAGATATTTTCGATGGTAAAGTAGAAACTTTACCAGAATCTGATCTTTCCCTACAAGATAACGGAATGATTTTACAATTTGATTATGAACAAGATGAAGACGAGCAAAAACAAGTTGTAATAAAGCCTGGAAGTTTTAATCTAGTCAAAACTATACAAGGTATTCAACTATCTCCTATGGAATTTGTATCCAGAGATATTCTAACAAGCGTAACTAATACTTCTATGATTCTAGGAGAAGCAGAAAAGTTCTTCTCCAATTTGTCAATTTATGATGAATTAAACCAACCTAAAAAGAGAGGTATTTTATTGTACGGAAGCCCAGGCCAAGGAAAGACTGTATCTATTATGCAGGCTGCTAAAGATCTAAAAACTAAAGATTCTGGAACAGTAGTTATTAATTGGCCAACAAGCGAAATTGAAGCTTCAGGAGTATTTAAGTTTTTTACATCTTACAGCGAATACACTAAAGATTGTACAAAACTAGTCCTTATTATCGAAGATATCGGCGGAAGTAGTCATGAAGGATATTCTAGAAGAGATGAAGTATCTAGCAGTCTTCTAAACCTATTAGATGGTATTAACAATGTATTTACTTTACCCACTCTTATTATTAGTACCACGAACCATCCAGAAAATTTAATGCGCTCTTTGGCCAATAGACCAGGAAGATTTGACATGTTATTAGAAGTAGAATCTCCTAACTTTGAAGAGCGTGTAAAATTGATTGAATTTATTTCAAAGAAACAACTTACTGAAGAAGACAAAGAAGCACTAGATGAAAAAAACAATAAAGGAGTAGAACAATTTTCTGTAGCTCATTTGCAAGAAATTGTAGTCAGAAGTAGACTACACCAGAAATCTATTTCTGACGTCGTAAAAGAACTTTTACACCATAGTAAGTTGTTTAATTTAGATTTCGCAAAGCCAAAAAGAGGAATGGGTTTTTCCTTCGATGATGTATGATTTACGAATATAAAAATGCAAAAGGAGAACCAAGAAAATGGGTACTCCAACAATTTTTGATATCTGGACTCAGGAGAATGAGCTATAAAACTCCTATGCGAGCAGATGCTTTAAAAAATGCACGAGTGAAAAGAGGTAAGTATAAATGCGCCATGTGTCTTCAAATCTTTGGAAAGCGCCAAATATGCGTAGATCATATTCAACCAGTCATATCAACGAAAAAAGGGTTTACTACATGGGACTCATATATAAAAAAGTTATTCTGTACTCCGCAAGGTCTTCAAATTTTATGTCGAAAATGTCACAATATCAAATCAAAAGGAGAAAACAAAGAAAGACGAAAAAATTATAAGAACAAAAAAGGAACTAATAAAAATGACTAAAAATGAGTTAATTCAGTTACTTAACAGTCCTGCCGATTTAATTCTTATTCAGCATGAAAATATGAAAGATGTGGCATTTTGGCCACTATCTGTAGATTCTGATGAAGACTTTTACAGAATTACCGGAATATGGTATAGTATGGTAATTAAACAATTAATTGGAAATGGAAAAGGCGACGCCGCTAGAGAAACCATAAACATAAAGAAGGAAGATTTAGAAAAATGGAAAACGATGAAGATCTAAGCTATTACGAATTAATTACAAAAAACAAACAAAAAGAAAAAGAGAAGCAGAAAAAAGACACATCTGGAGAAGAAGATTGAAATATTTATTTTTGTTTGTGTTTTTATTTGGGTGTACTGCCCGTAAAGATACTACTGTTTTTCTAAAAGAAACAAAGCAAGAGCTAACAGATATCTATGGTAAAAAATGCTCACAAAGTGGTTTTAAAGTTGTTAAATCTCAGGAAAATGAAAATGAATATTTTTTAATTACTTACTTTTCTAACTGTGATGTCAAAATTCTTAAATATTTAGACAAAATGGAAATCAAACATTGGTTGCCGTCCAAATGATTAATCAGCTTCCAAAAGGTATTTATCAATTAGTTACGTGGCCAGACAAAAGGCTATTAGCTATTTCTGAAGAATGTAAACAGGCCGACTTAAAAGAACTTAAAAAAATTATAAAACCAATGATTTATATCATGAAAGAATATAATGGTGTAGGATTGGCTGCCATACAAATAGGAATAAATAAAAGATTTTGTATCTTGTTCAATAATAGAACATCTTTAGATAAATCACTAGATGCTGATTTTGTCGCCATGATAAATCCTACCATTTTAGAAACTTCAGAAAATAAAGATTTTTTTGAAGGGTGCTTGTCTTTGCCTTTGTTTAATGGTATAAAGAATAGAGCAGATAAAGTCAAAATTAAATATACAGATCTCGATTGGAAAGAAAATATAGTTGAATTAGAAGGCATTTCTGCCCAATGTATTCAACATGAGATTGAACACATGGATGGAAAACCAATATGTTTAGAAGTTAGTAAGACAAAACAATTAATGTGGGAAAAGAAATTACACAAAGCAAGAAAACATGGAAAAATTAAACTTTAAAAATAGTTTTTTTATTTGGAATTCTGACGAAGACAAAAAAGATGATAAATCAAATAAAGTCTATTATGATGACGATGATGAAGTTTGGAATGATCCTATGTTTGAGCATGGAATAGGTTACTGTTCTCATAAATGGAAGATATATGTAGGATTTACAGAAGTTTATAGATATTGTACAAAATGTAATCTCAAAAGTGAGACATAATTATGCAAAAAGAACTTACATGGGAATCTTTAAATGATTTATCTGAGATCAACGAAGCTAAAAAAGTCTATTATTTTAGATATGTAGAAAAACAATTAGACCATTTATGCGATTTCGACACATTTTATAAATTCATTTGGTCAGGAACTAAGCATTGGTGATTATTAAACTTTACTAATTTATGATATTTTGATATACTTACATAATAAAAGGAGAATCATGAAAAAACAACGTACATCAAAAAAACCAAAAGTCGCTAGATCTAATCTGTCCTTTCAGCAGGCAGTACTTTTAGCTGCAAAAGCCCAAACTAAAAATGACATTAAAGCAGAAGTAACAGAAGCGGCTACAATTGTTGCGAACGAAACTAAGAAAAGTCTTATCTCTACAAAACAAAGACTTGATGCACTAGAGGAGCTTTTAAAAAGTAAACTGGGCTTGACTGATCAAGATCTTATTGAAGCTCTCTGGACTGTACAAGAAAAAGCTTATGGATTAGAAGTTGTGGAAAGTCCAGCAGAAAAAGGAAACGGAATTAGATTTGTAGTAAAAGAAGAGATCGAAGGTTACGAGACTGATGCAGAACCAAGTCAAGAGTCTTTCCTTGTTTTAGGTCAAGATGATGATCAGCTTCCAAAAGAACTGCTTGATGCGTTGACTGGTTCTTCTGCAGGAGAAACAAAACAGATCAAATTGTATAGTGAGCAGATTGAAAAGAACTATACAGTAACATTCAAAGTTCAAAGAGTGTACAAAGAAAAAGCGAAAAGCTAATTAATTATGATTAAAGATCCAAACTATTTAGAGTTGTTTCTCAAAACAGGAATCAACTTTAAAGAAAGAAAAATATTCTTTGGTTATGTCGATGGAGGTTCTGAAGATAACATTGACTTCGAGTCAATTAGTATGGCAATCAGAGCCATCGACAGAATGCTTGCTATTTCTAACAAGCAACCAATAGAATTACATTTTACTTCTTATGGTGGAGATCCTTATCAGTCTTTAGCTCTTGTAGATAAAATACTAGAAAGCCCTTGTAAATTTGTTTTTTATGGTAGAGGCGCAATCATGTCTGCCGCTACTGTCATTATGGCTGTTTGTGACGAAAGATATTTATCAAAGAATGCTACAGTCATGCTTCATGATGGTAGCGATGGATTTGAAGGTAACACCACAGACATGCAAATTTATGTAAAAGAATCTGAAAGAGTGCAAGAAACGTATAACGAAATATATGCTAACAATTCTTGGTTGAAAAAAGATTTCTGGGATGCAGTCGTTAGAAGAGATTTGTATTTAACTGCTGATGAATGTATTACAGTTGGTTTAGCAGATAAAATTGTTCATAATCCAGGAAGATCAAAATTTAGAAACAGAAAAAAACCTAATTCTTCAGAATCTAATAAAATTTCTAGACTTGTTAAAAAGTTTGGAGATAGAATTAAATTGCCTATTCTTTCTCAAGTAGAAGTACATTTTAACGAGGACAAGTATGAAGAAATTGTTGAATATGAACATTCTGAAAGAGAAGTAGCGCTGAGTTTAGAAGATGAGCAAGGAAAACGAAGCTGATATTGTAAAGCTTTTGGATTTTGTGAGAAAGCACCAATCTTATAAAAGTAGTGCTTTAATCAATGTTCCTACACATTATAAAAGCATTTCAGATTGGATAGAAGAAGAAAATATTTCTAAAGGTCCTTATGCTGTTAGAGCTTCTAAACTTCTAAATAATTATAAATCCTGGTGTACCAATAATAACGTAGACAAGTCAGATGTTGCTAAATCTAGGGCTTTTCACTCTACACTAAAACAAATTTTTAACTATAACAATAACAAAAGCAGTAATAATTTATTTTATTATGTCAACAAAAAGTTCAAAAACGAAGAAAAAGAAAAAAAAGAAGAAAAGCGTTAAAAAAGCCAAAGTCAAATGGGGCTTAGAATTTAATGTTTTTAATCGGGGTATACGTCAATACCTAGACATTGATTATGTTAATAAGCTTTCCCCAGAAGAAAAAGCTTTTTTAGATCAGTTTGTCCAAACTTATTATAACAATTCTTTTCCTAAAAAAAGTAAACCAGGTAGAAAAACCAATATGTTTGACAAAGCTGGTATACCAAGGAAAGAAATCTTCGACCAAACAAATGCGAGAAATAGAGATATTTACACTACTGGGTACCATATTCACGAAAACGAAAAAACAAGTGATAATATAAACTTAGATAGTATTTTTGATATTAACAGAGAATCTTACGAAGAAGAGCTTGCTGACTATTTAGATTATAAAAAAATTTACGAAACTTATATTGATGCTGGATTTGACGAAGATGAAGCCAGAAGTAAAACAATGTCAGATATGTTAGGCGATAGAAAGAATAAAAAATGAATATTAATGTTCCGTGTATTGAAGTGTATGTGGCTAGATGGGCTCTTACCAATGAAGAAGAAAAAGAAGGTAGTGAAAGAGGCTGGCTTTATGGAGTAAAATCTTCTCGTCATAAAGCTTTACAATTTCACGTTCTTTTAGAGAGTGGAGCTAGTTATTGGGGACTTCCCTTAAATGCAATTAAGACTAATAAAGATGATGGATGGCTAGAACTATCAAATGCTCAGTTGTGGTCAAATATATCTGATAAAATTAGTTCTGTGGAATTTGATTTTTTGCGAAGATTATCTTGCGACGTATTACTCAAATCAAAAGAATTAGAAAGAGGAACTTACAGATTTACGATTGATTATGAAGGTAAAGGAGATCTTTCAGACACTCCCAATGAACATAAATGTGCCCATATTATTGAATTAGATTCTGGACATTTAGTTGCGTATCCAAATAATCGTGTAATCTTTAATGATAGCAGTTTAACTAAAGGCGATGCTGCAAATAAAGGTTATAAAATTAACACAACTGAATATGTTGTGGACGAATCTATTGATTGGTCAGTTGCGGAAAGTGATGATTTCTTATATGATTAAAAAGGAATTAAGAATTATGAATAGCAATCCTCATTATGGTATCCAATGTCCTAAATGCAGAGAGATTCTTTTTAGCGAATCTACTGACGATTATAAATTTTGTAATTGCAAATCTGTATCTATTGATGGCGGAACAGATTATTTAAGGTATGGTTGGTCTAACGATATTACAAAACAAGATGTTATTTTGGTTGTGCGAGGGGAAGAGAATATTACATGCGGTAATGGAGCTTAAATAAAACTCAACAAAAACGCTATGCCTGGCGAATGCCAAACTATTAGATCTACAACATTCTTTAAAAAAAATTTTCCATCATGCTGAACATCTTGTATCAATTCTTTATTCCAGTGAAAAAACATATGAGGAAGCCAGAAAAGCATAAAAAATACTACGGATAATGATCCATTATCTGTGAAATAATTGGCTGTTTTGTAGGCTGCAAATGGAACAACAAAAGCAGCAACTGCTCCGATAAAATGAAATACTTGTCTCCAAATTACATTCTTCCAATTTCTAATATCGTTATAATGTCCGTATTTGATTATGGCCTTTCTTAACATTGTGTCGTAAGAAGGCTGACCTCTTTGTCTAAGCTCACCATTAAACTCTTCTTTTAGTGGATAAGTTATATTAGGAAGACATTCGAATAAATAATTTATAGCTTTAAAATACTGCTTATTTTTCCACAATTTTAAAAAAAACTTATATTTTTGTGCTCTGAATATGTAATTCATTTTAAACTTTAAATACTCTAGATGGTCTATCTCTTCTATTTCCGTTGTCTAAATGGCACCATCCTGTTGTTGCGTCAGGATCTTCTAGCCACAAACCATATTTCTTCAAAAGATCTGGCCTTTCTTCTATAACTCGATCTAATTCCCCTGTGGAATCTTTTAAATCAACAGCTCTACCTTGCAGATGTAGAGATCTTTTTGCTCCTCCTACAGCGGAATTAACAGCAGTAGGACGCCAACCAGAAGATACAACAACAGCAATAATGCCGAGATCCGAAAGAAGCGAGTTGACTTTTTCGATAAGAACTTTTGCGTTTTCCAAAATTTCATCTGTATAATCTTCGACATATTTAACTCTTCTGTCTTCTCCTGTTTTTGGATCTGCGAAATAAGCTTCTAAAGTTATAGCCATTTTATTCTCTTCTTTATTTTCTTGCTTAGGGCTATTTTCTTTTGATTGCTTATTTTTTTGTACTGACGTATTTTTTGAGTTTATAATAGCGTTGATTATTAGATTTATGATTTTTTTTATTGTTTCCAGCATAAACTTCTTTAAGTAATGGTTTAATGTCTAAAGTGCTAGGAAGTTGATATTTCATCATTCTTTTTCTTCATCTTTAATATCAAGAAATTTTTTTATTTTTTCCCAAGTTGAAGTTTTAAAAGCTTTTTTAACAGATTTAGCAGCATCACCTTCTTTAGGCTTTCTTTTCTCTTCTGCTTCTTCTATTCTTTTACCTAAGTCTTTTTTCATACTAGTAAGCCTTTAGAAGTTCTTTTAGATCTTTTAAAGGAACAGCAGAGCCCCAATTAGTTCTTGTGTTTCCAGCAAAGATTACGCCCACCACATTGCCCCAAATATTTACCATCGGACTTCCGCTACTTCCTCCGAAGATTACTAAGCTAGTTTGTACAGAATCGTAAGATTTTACACAAAACCTGACAATATAAAACCAAAATCGAGTTTTAACTATTTTATGTCTTGGTCCAGTGCAGTTCTCTAGTGACACTTCTGGATCAATTAAATATATTTGTGATAGATCTTTTACTCTACCTTCAGAAAAGTGCAAAGCCTCTCCAAGAGGGTACCCAAATGAGTAAACAGGTTGTCCAACTTCTACATCTGAACCCAAAGAAAGACCTTCATAACCTGACAAACCTTCAACAACACAAAGGTCATTGTTTTCATAGATTTCTAATACTCTTTTTGGTATAAGTCTTTTAGAGTATCTTTTTTCTTCTACTAGGATCATTCCTTTGTTGTTAGCAAGTTTGCAGACATGAGCATTTGTTATGGTCACTACTTTTCCAGAAGGAGTGCGCATCTGAAATCCAGTTCCACTTCCCTGGATTTGACTGTCTGCCATAGATTGAATATATACTGAATTACTTCCCACTTTGTTTTCTAGATATTTAACATGTGCTTTATCAGCAAATAATACAGCGAAAATAAAAAACACAGCTAAAATCAATAACTTAGCAGAAGAAAGCAAAAAATTGATCAATTTAAAGAACTTTTTAGCTAATTCGAGCATTAACTGCTTCGCATACTTTTTCGCTTTCTTTAGCCTTAATTTTAGGTCAATTTTGGCCTTTTTAGACCAGTTTAAAAGCTTTCTTTTAACTGCTTTTAGTTTAGATGGTCTTGCTCTTTTAGACGCCTTTTTACTTTTTTTCTTTTTCATCTGGATATCCGTATTTTATTATTTCTTCATTAGAGGCACTTTTTACTTTGTTGGAATTATTTTTTACTTTTGCTTCTGAAGGCATCGGTTCTAGTTCTAATATCCTATTATAGAGTTTTTCATTGTAAGGTAAGTCTACAAACTCATATTTACCTTCTTGTTTTAATTCGCCTTTTGACAGCACAGAGTGAAATTCCCTACACTGTTTTGTTATTGCTTTATAAGCTTCTTCAACAGGCCACCCTGTTCCAGACAGTTGAAGACCTTTAATGGTCATCACATCATCAATATAAGTATATGGAATTCTTACAATTAAGCTCATTTGTTTCTTTCTTTTAAGAGCGTTTATTTAGAGCAAGATTTTTCATAGCTGCCATTCTCATGGCTTTTTCTTCTTCGTCCATTTCTGGCATTGGTTGTTCAGCAGCCATCATATCTTCTTCTGTCATTTCCATACCT
>CAZNER010000025.1:0-1294 GCA_964572065.1 uncultured Candidatus Saccharibacteria bacterium | reverse complement strand
TTCTGGCATTGGTTGTTCAGCAGCCATCATATCTTCTTCTGTCATTTCCATACCTTGTTCTGGCATAGGCTCTCGAAGACTTTGTCTTTCCATTTGACGACTTCTTAAGAATTCTTCAATTTGATCTTCTTCAGGAAGTCCTAATTCTGGCATATCTTCTGCCATTTCAGAACCTTCTTCAGAAGCCTCACCTTGAGTGGCTTGAAGTTCTTCTAATAAAGCTCTGATCGAATCAAGCTCCATTTGTCTTTTTTCTTCTGGGGACATTTCCATATCATTCATATCTTCCATCATATTATGCTCCTAAAATTCTCCATACTCCTGAAACTATTGTAGTTATTGCTCCGATACCGCCGATAATTAAACTAATATAAAAAAGAAATCCGCGCAACTTGACAAATTCATGTTCTAGCAGATCTGTCCTTTTTATGTGATAGTTTAAATCTTCTCTAATTTTTCTAATCTCATCATTCATAGACAGATTTATAACTTCTTGTTTTCCTTGTTCGACTGATAATCTATCTACTTTTGAGTCAATTTTTTGTAACAATTCGTATATTTGATCGTTGTCCATAATTTTACCCTTATTATACTATTCAAAGTCCTGATCTGTCAAAAAATCTTCATCTATCATTTCAAATTCTTCTTTGTCAACTTTTTCCATCATTTCTCTATATTCTGGATATTGTTGAGACAATATGTAATTAGCCGCTGATATTGCAGATGCGCCTCTCGATTTTGCATTCTCAATCGCACTACTAAATTTTTTGTAAGTTTCAGGAAATGCCTTTTCAGCGGTGTCTAGTAGCTGTCTAGTTGTTTTTACGCTAGGTCTTATTACTTTTTCGGCTTTTCTTGCTGCAGTTGCTATCGCAGAAGGTCCTATTTTTCTAGCTCCAAAAATAGCAGGAACTGCTATTCCAAATCCAGGCAATCCAGCAGCTCCAAGAGCAGTTCCTGCAATTGCGGCTTCTGCTCCAATAGTTCCAATAGATTCCAACGGTCTTCTTCTTAGTGAAGCGATAATAACTTGAGCTGCTCCAGGACTTTTTGTATCTGTTAATGATTTTGCCGCGTACAAGCTAGAAAGCTTATTATTCTGACTCACAAAATCTGAACCTTTATCTGTCATCATAGCAACAGAATCTAAATTTTCTTTAACAATACCGTATAAGTCTCTTAAGGCTTGTTGATGTTCAGTGGTTTTTCCTGGTTCCCACTGTTTAACAGCTTGTCCTAAATCTTTTCTTTTATTGTTAAGTTGTTCAAATGTTGGTAATTTTTCTCCAGTTAA
>CAZNER010000024.1:0-26480 GCA_964572065.1 uncultured Candidatus Saccharibacteria bacterium | reverse complement strand
ATATTTTAAATCAGTATATGAACTAATTAATGCAGATAAAAATAAAATAAATAAAAAAATCATTGGAAGCAGTGCTGAACATCTAAGATTAACCACGGATCTTCACAATCCCAATTTACAAGATCACAATAATCTTTTCCAGCTTTTAATCCCCAAACCAATGTATCGTCTTGCGGTTCTATAAATACTAATCCCTTGTCAGTAGTCATAACTCCTACAATAATATGTCCTGAATCTTCAAATTCTAATTCTACATTACAGGAATAATATCCTTGTCTGTTAAAGTTCTTAACAAAAGTATTAGAGAAATCTGTGCAATCATAGAAATCATAATCATAGTTCCTTCTTTCAGTGTGATCTTTCTGTAAGAAGTTTATAAGAGTGTTGTAGTCAGGATTTACAACACCCTTAGAAGTCTTTATAGAGGTTAGGCTCTCTTCTAAAGAAGCTATAGCTCGTTCTAATTTAGAGATGTTTTTTTCAAAAAAGGTTATCTTTTTATTTAGTTGTTCATTCTTTAAAATACTTTCTTTTAGTGAAGCGTTAACTGTTTGAATAAGTTCTTCTTTATCTTCTATAGTTCTATTTAACTCCATAATAACTTCTTTGTAATTATTCATTTCTACTTCTTGTTTTTGAATATAATAAAAACTTGCTGACGCTGTAGCTATAGTCATAATAACTAATAAGCTCATTATTATTATTTCTTTACTCATTATCTACCTCTTTCTTTAACTTCTCTAACAATTCTCTTAGACTAAATTCAACATCATTAAGAGCCGTACTCACCGTATCAACTTCTTGCCACACTTCTTCAAATTCTTTTATTATTTCAATTAATTTATTTACCATTTCATTCAGCTTCAACTTTGTTGGAGGCACCAGAAGGATAGTTCTGAGTGTCTACCTCTTGCTTTTCTTCATCTAAAGAATCCATATATATCTTCAAAGCTTTCTTCGGATTACCTTTAGCTTTCTTTAACGCAATACTCCAATTCTCATCTCTGAAGTTCCTAACTAAGTCCTTTACATTTTCATTAAGAAACTTCTCTTTAAATTTTTCATATTTTCTATAACTCCATTCATAATCTAGCATATTATCAATAAACGCAAATATCTCTTTAGCTGTCTTTTGCTTAGCTTGTTCTTTAACCTTTTTCCTTATTTTATGAATTAAAGTTGTATAATAATCATTTACAGATTTAATAGTATAACCGCTTTTCATATGTCCACATTCTTTACATCTTTCAGTTTCTTCTTCTTCAAAAAACTTCATAAGACTTAAAATATTGTTGTCAAGAATTATTGGATTTCTAATCATACTTTTAGGAAATCCACAAGTTGAACAAATATCTTTGTCTTTATTCATCATCTACCTCTTTCAAAAATTTATATTGATTTGGTTTAAATTCGAAAATTATACCTTGTTTAATCCATAATTCTATTGTTTTTTCTGCTCTTTCTCCAAGAATCTTTTCTTCCTCTAACATTTTTAATAAAGATTCTTTAGTATATTTCTTATTAGACAGAAAAGACGGAAATCCAGGTGTTTTTAACTCCTCTTTTAATATAGTATTTTTCTTTATACTAGAATATAAAAAAGCTTGGATATCTGTCTTTTTAGATTTACTTATTTTCTTTGATTTGCTTTCCCTATTAACAAAACAAATTCCCTTCCATACCCTCTCTTGTTTTCCTTCAATATTTATTCTTTCTACAGTGATTTTAGGTAAAATGGCTGGTAATCTTTGTCCGATTTTTTGCAGTGTAATTTCTGGAGAATTATGTTCCATACAAAACTCGTTTAAAGCTGTACTAAATTCTGCTTTAGTAATATAGCTTTCTGGAGAATATTTTACATATGTTAAGACAAATGCTCTCATTGGATCTGTTTGTAATATCCATTCTTCTTTTATCGAATCTGTTGTATCTGAAGTGGAAAAACCATTAGATTTAATTAGTCTTTTTAATCCTTCTAAAGCCCAATTAAATAATCCACTCAATTCGTCATCTGAAGTAATTTTTTCTAAAATATTTGGATCTACATTTGTTTTATCAAAAACTCTAGAAAATTTAACTAAATTCCATCTTCTAAAAAAAGCATCTGTAGTATCTTCAGTAGGAGGTAACTCATTACATGAGAAGATTAATTTAGCAGTATTCACAAATTCAAAATGATCCTTAAATTTAACATCTGCATAAACTCTTCCCTTACCAGTCATTATTTTAAAATTTCCTGTTTGTTTTAATGAAGAATTTGGTAAATCGTCATAAATATTTGCTAATTTTCCAAATAAGTCTTTTCTTGCAAACCTATTATAACATAAGTCTTGTAAGGATGCTGAATTTATATTTTCTTCACCTAAAAATCTAATTAACAAATTTAAAAAAGTAGTTTTTCCATTACTACCACATCCAAATAACATAAACGCTTTATTAAAAGGATAATCATTAATTAAACAATATCCAAATAATTCTTGAATTAACATTACTTGATCTTTTCCTACAATTTCTTCAATAAATTTCTTAATTTTAGGACATTTTTTCTTAGGATCGTAATAAAGAGGTAATTCTCTTGTTAAATATATTTCTGGAGATTTTGCTAAAAGAGAGTCACTTTCTAAATCCCAAATACCATTCAAAACAGGAATATATTTTTTATTCTCATTTAATTGTTCTCTATTAATATAAGTTTGACCTTTTATCAATTCTATAACTTCTTCCTTATATCTTTTAGGAATAAAAGGAACTAACTCCTGAGCTATTTTTTTTACTAAAGTAATTGTTTTCTCATGATAAACACCATCAGTATAATATAACATTTGTTCGTTGTCATTAAGAGTTATTATTGGATATTGAGATATTATTTCTTTAGCAATATTTAAAGGAATAGGTGTTCCTTTTTCATCAATGAACACTGCTTTAGGCGTATTTTTTGTCATTGACACACCTCATTAAATAATTTCTAATATCTATATTGTACTTTTTTCTTATGTCTGAAACAGCTTTCATTAAACAGTAAATATTTGAATTAACATCATGTTTCTCAAGAATTTTTTGAGTATCGTAAATAAAAAAAGCAGAATTAAAATCCATATATAAATTATACATTATCGCTTTTTTGACATTTAACTTATTCATAATTGCATCTCCTCCATACGAATAATTGAAGATAAAGGAAATATCTCTATTTTATTCCTTTGAAGGTTTTTAAAATACAACAAGTCATCTTTCTGTTCTATAAATCTTAAATTTTTTGTTCTAGCTCTATCATCATCTTTGAAAACAACTAGATAATTTTTTCCTTTTTCCATCTTACTTTTTCCACCTCGTTCAAGTCTCTTAGTTGTTCAACTTTAAAAATGTTTATTTAATATAGAATAGAATTACTCTGTAGTGATTCTAATACTCAAGAATACATAAGTATATATATTACTTATTTATTTACAATACATATGAAACAATTAAATATATATTTTGATGATGGAGATTTCTCTAAATTAAAAAAATTAAAGAAGAAAAACAATCAAACATGGCGAGAATTGTTTCTAACAGTCTTGGAGGTTAATCAAAATGAAACCAGAAACTAAAGATTATGTAGATCTAGCAAAATCATTGTTAGAAGAAAATTTAGATATAGATATTATCTGTACAATCATTGAAGAAGTTGGTAAAGATAATAGAACGAATTTAATTAGATCTGATAAAGAAAATAAAAATGAACCTTGGAGATCTGAACCAGCAACTCAAAAACAAAAAGAATTATTAGATAAATATTCAGTATCTTACAATGATTCTTTGTCTAAAGGAGAAGCTTCAGATTTAATAGAGAAACATAAATATACAAAAGTTACTGAAGAGGTTGTAAAGAAATAAAATGGTATTTGGAAAAAATAAAAAGAAAGAAGCTGAATTTTATAGACAACAAATGGAAAAATCTAACAAGCCATCGGAAAAACAAATAAATACTTCTAATAAAATTACTGAGATGATTAATGATCCTAAGATCTTAAATTTAATAAGATCTGAAATTAAAAGAGCATTACCTTCAGAGAACAAGAATCTTTCTGAAAAAGACTTTGACGATATATTAAATTTAGTTAACATTGTAGAAGATAATTTAGCTGAGCTTAAATCTCATATACGTAAATTGAAAGAATAAAATGGAAATATATATCAGTGGAGACGCTAAAGAGATTAAAGAATTTTTACTCATTGATAAATCCAAAGAATTAGCCATTGATTACCTTGGGAGTGAGAAGAAGACTCCTTCTCCTCCCACACCAGTGGTTACTGAAACTGATAATAAAGAAATCTCTGTCGGAAGACCGTCATCAATTAGCAGAACTACAGATTATATAAAAGACCATCCTGCTGAAGAATATTCATTACCTGAAATGAGTGATGCTATAGGACTTTCTACAGAGACTTTAAGGAATCATATGATTCAATTAAAATATTATTACGATCAAGATAGTAGATCGTGGAGAAAGAAAGTAAGATGGTAAAATGGAAATATTTATGGGACGATTTTGAAAAAAGATTAGATGTTAGATCTTTTACATTTGCTTCTGTGATCTTTTTTATTGGAGGTACTTTGTTATTAATAAAAAATCAAATAGCTATCGGAATATATTGTATGACGATGTTTTTATTTACAATAAGTGCTGCTCAAAGATTAAGTCTGTTAGACAGAATTAATAAATTACTCAAAAAAGGGAGAAGATGAATGGTAAAAGGAAGAATCTATAAAATAAGTGATACACAAAAGAAAGATATTATTAAGCATCTTTGCGATATTGGTCAAAAAATATCTATTCTATACACTGCATTAGATGACAAGTATTCTTTAGAACAACCTATAAAGAGAGATTTCAGTGAACTTTCTACAAAATTAAGTAATGTACATGCTTTAATTACTAAATGGATCGGAAAAGAGTAACTAAAGAAATCAAAGAAAAAGAGATGTACTGTCATCACTGTAAGAATAAGATTTTCACTAGAGTTCATATAGAAATAACTGAAGAACCTCTTTACACAAGTAAAGAAGAATGGTTTTTATGTAAAAATTGTCACCAATTAGTAGAGATTAAAACTGAAGAAGATTTAAGATGGTAGATATTAAAACAGTTATCTGGAATTTAAGAGTATCTGTTCAACGAGCTAAAGAAATGGGGAAGTATTGGACAGATGGTGTTCTTAGAAAACTAGGTTTTCCTGAAGAAGAAATACAAGCATATCATTCTGAAAGAAATAAGAAACTCAAGAAAAAGATGCAAAAACGAAGAGAACTTCTTGAGAGAATAGAAAAAGCTAAGAAAATGAGGTAGATGAAAATAGATAAAAAACATGTTACATATGCGATTAAACTTGTGAGTATTATTTATCTAATTTTTGCAATAATGTTACTGAGTAAAGCTACTTATAATTATAAACTTGGTTATCATAATTCAGATCTAGGATGGAATATGAGATACTTAGAATCTCAGTTTCATACAACTATTTATGACGTTGCCTCTGATGGTAATGAATACAGTGGATTAGAATTGATCCGTATGGGAAATAACCTTATGGATAAATCGCTACTTGTAGGAATTATTAGTTCATTTTTAATCGGTTTTATGGTAAGAAATTTAGTGCCTAAAATGGGCACATAACATGTTCTAAAATGGAAGATAAAGAAGAAAACAAGGAATTTATGCAAGATGTAGTAAATAAACTGACGCCCTATCAAAAGAGAGCAATAGTTTTCATATTTACTATAGGTACTTTCGCACTAATGATCACAATACTCGTATATATTATTTATAATGTTCAACTTTTAAGTACGCACCCTTGCGAATTATGTTATGATCTTAATAAATATGTACTGTTAAGAAATACTTCTACTTTAATAAATTAAAAAAGAGGAGAATTATAAGGTCTCTCCTTTTTTACCGAACACTGTAAACACTAAACCGAGTAATATCGACGCAATCACTACAATAACTATTAATGGAATCCATGTTGGAATTTCTGCGAAGGCATCTACTGAAGCATCTGTTGCTGTATAAGCCGCAGTATCTTCTCCATAGTCATACGCTGCAGTCCAATTTGTATTGTTGTAAGTATTATCTGTTAGAGTTACCGTTCCCGCCGTTGCTGAAAGAGTATAATTTCCAGAACCTAAAGTTACCGTTGCATTACTTAAAGAAAAAGTACTTGCTCGAATTCCTGACTGAGATAAGGAAACAGCTGTACCATTTAATAACGTAATAGATTCACTTTCAGATTCAATATTTGTTTCTCTGAATTCTTGTGTTACTACAATACCCACTGCTAAAATTATTGTTGCTACTAAGATCGTCGTTATAATTCCAATCAGTTTTGACATTTCCATTTTTGTCACCTAAAAAATAAAAAAAACAATAAAAAATAGTTGAAAAATCAACTATTCTTACATTGTTTCTTTTTGTCCACCGAATACTCCAAATACAAGTCCTAAAAGTATTGCTGCTATTACCACAATTATAATCAATGGTAACCATGTTGGAATATCTGCTAAAGCTGTAACGGAATCGTTAATAGCTGTTTCAGCAGTTGTTCCAGAGATACCACTAATGTCCATAAATGTAGTTAATATTACTAAAGTAATTGCTAATAATATAGTAACTACAAGTAGAGTTGTAATTAGTGGAGATAAAGCACCAACACTAAGACCTTTTTTGTTTTTGAATAGTTTCATTGTCTTTTGTTCCTCTCTAGACCATCGTCTTTGACGACAGTTAAATAAAATAAAAAAAACAGTCTTATATTAAGTTATTGAAACTTATTAGTAACTTAATAGTAACTTAATTGTTACTTAGTATCCCAATACATATATGCTACGCCGATACCTGTAAATATTATAAACGCATATAACAAGTATGTTCCCGCTAATCCTGCATAGATCATTAATAAGGTTATTATTGCAGAAACAAAACTAGCAGTGGTTAGTGCAACTTCAGGTTTTTCTCTAGTTATAAAGAATATTAGGAATATAAAGAATACCATTAATATTATTGCATTAGAAAATAAGTAACTAAAAGGAGTGTTTGATCCAAGAGCTCCATTTAAGTAGCTCATTATTCCACCCATTCCTGTTATATTGCTTGGTTGATCATATAACATTATAGTTCCCTCCCAGTGATTACTTTAATAATCGCTGCAGATGACATAATCAATATAATTGTAACAATCGCCGCAGTAAACCATGGAGGAATACCTATTTGTTCAGATACTGCTGTACCGATTTTAGGGATTACTATAAAAGTATCTTTAACAGTGTTCCACATATTTTGAAGACCTTTATATACTAATCCAATTAAAGAATCTCCTTCTGAAATAGCTCCTTCTTCAGTAGTTTGTGAACTTAATAAATTTCCAGTATTTCTTAAAGTTTCCTCTTGATCTGAAATATTATTTGTTAAGGGGCTAGAAGATATATCTTCATTATATATAGCCATATCATTCATAAGTACTACAAAACCACCAATGACAGTAACCGCTACCAGTGCAGTTATTAACATCTTTGATGGAGGATTAGTATATTCACTCATTTTTCACCTCGTGTCATAAAATAAATTGCGGCTGCACCTAATCCTACGATTCCCATAATTGCACTAAAACTCATTTTAACTATTCCTAAGAACCCTACAAGTGCTATTGCAATACATGTGAATACTATTGCAAGTTTTGGATTAAATATTCCTAAAGAGACTAAAGCAATAATAATAAATATTCCCCAAACAAGTCCTTCACTACCTATAGTTCCTACATCAAAAGTGTCAAAGATACCTTCAGGGTTATTTGTAAGAAATTTAGTAAATGATAACGCAACACTTTCACCATCTTCTTCTGGAGGACTTCTAGATACAAATACATCTACAAAGAATGTTCCAGTTACGTTTTCCATAAAAGTTTCTGTTAAATTACAGAATAATACTCCACTAGCTGAAGAAGAATTAACATCACATATTGTTGTTGCATCAGATATGAAATCAGGTAATCTTACAAGCATCCTAGCGTAACTTAAACTTCCTGAAGTGTCTGTGTATTCCATTCTAACTTTTGAAGTCGTATCATTATAAGTTACATTGTAATAGAAATCAGTTATTCCATCTATAGCAGACCATATATCTGTAATCTCATCAGCAGTATTTATTATTTGAGTACAGGGAGTATCTGAACAATATTTCTTAGAAGGATCACCACTGTAAAGTATTTCTCCATCGTCTTCAACAATAATTGTGTAGAAGACATCTTCTAAAACTATGTGTAATAAGGTTTTACCATCACTATCTGTTTTACCAACTTCAGTGAGAATATATTGATTATCTTCAGGATAATATCTTAATAATTTTACATAGGCACCATCTAATCCGCTAAGACTTGAATCTAAAACACTTATTTCAAATACAGTATCTTTTGAATCATTAATATCATATAGATTCACAGTTAATGGAGAATCAGTACTCCATTCATCGTCTGTAAGATAATAATTTTCCACAGAGTATCCTGTAGAACTATATTGAATAAATGCTTCAGTTATTGACACTGATCCTTCAGGTCCATATATTGTTAAATTACTTATATCGTCTCCTGAGAAAGTATAATTAGTTCCTGCTGTGAATACAACAACTGCTATAGAACCATTAATTACTTCTTTTGTTTCTTCATCTTTTAAGAAGAAAGTAATTAATTCGTTATCATAAACCGTTCCATTATCTAGAGGTACAGATTCTACTGTGAAATCCCATATAGAGTAATTACTTTCGAATCCATCAGTTAAGTTAAGATACCATAAATAAGTTCTAGGTCCTTTAAGAATATAAGTTTCATTAACAATAGATCCATTTGATAATCCTGTATAAGAAGAATTTCTAACTAATTGACCTTCATAATAATGTTGAGAATAACCTGAACCAAATCCTCCATCACAATAAATACCTGTAAGAGTTGTATTAATTCTTAATTGTAATATTTCTTGATCATAACAAGTAGCGTTAATTGGTGTTGTGAAAGTTCCTGAAGATAATGTAGAATCCATTGTAATCCATTCTGAACTATTATAACATTCTATAACAATAGGACTTGGACCATTAACATTTACTTTATATTTCCAGTAAGGAGCTGTAAGGTTTTCATCTAAAGATACATTTTCATAAATAGTTCCACCTGCAGCATAAGTATCCCAGTCTTCATCTACTGCATTTGCTTCAGAATCACTTCCTTCAGAACATCCTTGATCTACCCAAGAAGAGGAAGTCTCTTCGTCTAAGATTAAATATAAAGTTCCATTTAAAGTATCTCCATTTACATCAAATACTGAAGCATTTAAAGTAACATTATAAGGAATTTCTGTTGCTCCATCTGTAGGATAATTAGCAGTTGAATAAGGAGCTTCATTGTATTCAATATCAAATTCAGATAATTCTAATATTCCCGTACTATCTGAAAAAATATCTAGTGAAATATTACATGTAGAAGTACTACATGAAGATAATTCTGAATTTAAGAAGGAAGCAAAGTCTGAAGTTGTTTCTGAAGTATTTAATTCTCCAGTATAATTCCATATTTCAGAACCATTTATTTGTATAGAAGCATTGGTCGGTTCAGTATATTTTTCAATAGCTCCTTCAAAAAATCTAGTAGCAGTGTTATATTTTAGTTGAACTTTAACTTCTCCACCAGAAATATAATCTGAAGAAAGATTTAAAGTGTCATTACATCCAGTATTCCAGCAATATAATCCCGTTTCGTAATATACTTGATCAAATGAAGAAGAAGAGTAATTCCAAAACCAAATCCACATGGCTGAACTTCCTCTTGCGTGTTTAAATTTATAAGTCATAGAAGTGTCGATTCCTGCAAATGTTTCATTGACCCAACAGTAACCTCCACCGCTAGAATATGTAGACCAGAGTTCGTCATAAGCATTTGCAGGATTTACACAATCTACTGAATGAGTAGGTGCAGAACTATTTTCTATTACTCCGTTAGGTAAAGGATAACCAGTAACATTCAGTGTAGCACTGTTTACTACTTCCGTGTTAGGTATTTGAAAGAAGTAATTTTGTCTGTCCCAGTGAACTTGCCCCTCATAAAAGTCTCCAGATTCAGAGTTAGAATTTCCATCATAGATAGTCTCCCAATCGTCTGAAGAGTTCTTACAAGCGTAAGTACCATAAGAATTGCCTGAACCTGCAGACCATAATCCGAAGTATCTAAATTCTAGAGTACTTGCTGTTAAACATGAAGAAGGAACTGTATAATTAACAGTTATAGCAGGAGAATCATATTTTATTTCCCAAGTTACATTATCTCCTGCGAGAGAAGGTATTGTATAATTATGGTAGACATATACGTCTCCATCCATATCTGCAGCATATCCATAAGTATCCCAGTCTCCATCATAAGTATTCGCACAAGTGTAGGTTGTGTTCCAATCTCCAGCACAACTTGTTGCATCAGGAGTAGTGCTTATAGTTCCAGATAAGACTCCCCCGTCTAAGAAAGTTAAATTAACTTCACTTAATGTTCCGGGTTCTACAGTAGTAACGTCTGCAGCACTCACTATAGGAATAAATATTAAGAAAGCCAACACTATCAGATATTTAGAATTTCGCATTACTACCCCTCCATTTAGCGTATATAACTATACTCAACACTACACCAATTATGAGAATATAATAAGGTAAATGTTGCATTATATAATTCTGCATTGGAAAATCTGCAGAAGCGTTTACAAAATGAGTTGAAGTTTCAATCTCATAATAAGCATTACCTAAGGATACTGCAACTAATACAGCTATCACTAAAACTATTATAAATAATATTAAAAATGCGGGTGAAAAGTCATTCATATATGCTAATAAGAATAGAGCTATTGTTAATACTGATAAAATTCCTAAGAAAGCATAATCAAGGATATGATTTTCAGTTAAGTCGTTAGTTGTTACATTCATTACTTCTTTAGATTCTGTAGGAAATAATTCTGAATCTTGTATAGTGTCATTTAATTCAGTGAATACTAAATATCCAATAAAGGAAGATATAGCTACAGCGAACAGTATAATCATCATAAATACTAAATCCTCTGCTCCACCACGTTTATTCATTTATTTTTAACCTCTTTAATTCTTCTTTCATACGTCTGTTTGCTTGTTTTAGTCCAGCAAGATCACAACATCTATCTATAATATCTCTTTCAGAGATTACGTTATGATTTATGTAATACATGTATTTCTGATAATCTTTTATTTCTTTCTTCCAAGTAGAACTAAGTCTTGCAAGACTTGTATCTCCTTTTTTAAATCTAATATTCGTCATCTTCTCCTCCATTCTGTTTTAGTTCAAGATTTCTCCTGAATAATGTATATATTATCCAGATAAAGATGTACATGAACACAAATACAGTTAGTATATATGTTAATACTCCAAAGATTTGTTGAATTGCTGCTGCTGCTTCTGATCCTAAATATTGTGCTTCAAATGCTATCATAAAGTTTAGAGCTACAACAATCATAATAATTGTTAAAAACATAAAGAAAAGTTTTAGTACGAAGTGCGTTCCCATCATTTCATCCATACTTTTCATATTAAATCTCATCTTTCTTTCCTCCTAGATTGATAAATAGATATGCGAATATTCCTGCGATTATTAATATCGTGAGCATTATTCCCGCAGCCAGTAATGAATCTGAGTTTCTATTGAGCCATGTATCTGTTTTTATCGGCATGTCTGTTACTTGCACTGTTCGGTTTCCATACGCTAGATCTCCCCGAACTTCGAGACTATAATTACCAGAACTATTTGGAACTTTAACGCTCCAGACAGCGATAAAGTCTTGGTCTGCAAATAGTTTTGGATTTAATTGAGAAACATCTCCATCTACTAAAGAGAAGTTTCCCGGTAACGAGAGGTTTAAAGTGAAGTTATTAGCGTCGTAACTTTGATTTACTCGCATTTGTGCAAGTATCATTATTTCTTCACCAGCGTAGGCATCTGTCGTCTTAATTAATATTGTAGCAATGTTACTAGGAATATTAAAATATATAACAGTATAAGTGGTTTCTTCCACTGCTTCTGTTTGACATATATTAGTTATTCCTATTCCCATCACGATAAATAAAGCTAGTAGTGCCCATGTTTTTTTTTTGGATTTACTAGCTTCCATTTCATTTCTATTCTACCGTAATAAATGCTCTAAAGAAAGGTCGATCTAATGTTAGATAACCTCCAACTTCCGAGTATTTAGTCAGTATTTTCTTTCCGTTGAATTCTTTTTCTAAGTAATTATCACTAAATTCTTCACTAGGTGTATACGGATTAACTCCTAAAATGTACTCTCCTGCAGGACAATCATCCTTTACAGTTATTACTACGTCAATCATCTTAGCATATTCATATTCTTCAGTGTAAATTATCACTGGAAAACTAGGTGCTAAAGCAAATTGATTAGGTGTTATTTCTACATCAAAACATTCTCTTGCTTGTTTAGGATCTTGAGTAGTTTCTATATTTATATCTTCATGATGTAATGTTTGATGAGCTGGATATGTATCTTGTAATTGCATTCCTAAGAAGAATATACTTAATGGAGAATTTCTAATTATAAAGTTCAGTCTTCCTGTTTCTCCCTTAGTTAAAGTAATTCCTGCGTCTGCATTGTCTGTTCTAGGTAATTTTGCACCTCCTCCGATTCTATTTTCTGAAGGATTTTGAAGTAATCCTAAAACTTGACCGTTCCATGTAGTCGAGAATTCTGGTTGTATCCATACGTCTTTAGGTATTTTTTGTAGATCATTTATCTTTCCGTATTCAAATAAGACCATATATTCATCAAAATCTTGGTTTTTGTCAGGTAATTGACAGTACATCTTCCGAGGAAGATATCCTCTGTCAGCTTTTTCTGGACAGTCTGGATAATCTCCAAGAAGGTTTTCTTCTAGAAAAGACGAGTAAGGCTTATCACCATTACTTGCTTCTCCTATTGATCTTATATCTGTGAAAGTAAATATACCGACAGCACCTACAATAATAAGTGCTCCTACGATTATACTTCCCAGTATCTTAATAGTTTTATTACTATTCTTGTCTTCTCTTTCCATTATTTTTTAAGTACTAATTTACGCTTCGTCGCCGCTTATTGTAACTGTTCTAGTAGTTGAGTCACTAGCTCCGCATGCTGTAAAGTCAGTTTGTAAGTAGTAATCTTGCGCTGCTGCAGCTGGAGTAAAATCATCTACAACAGTTGTTGGTGATGTAGTTAATCCTGTAGATATTCCTCCGTAAGTTGTTCCACCTTGTAAAGCCATACATGCAGGCATGTTAGTATTTATTGCGATTGTAACATTTATGTCAACAGTTCCGATATTATCTATTTCATAAATAGGTGTTCCATCTGATTGAACTGTTCCACCAACTACTTTAGCTTCTACATTTGCTTCAGTTCCACCAGTATCTGTACAGTTAAATTCTATATCTGTTGTAGCAGTTCCTCCGCCTGAAGATTCTACAGTAGATTCTCCTGGTAAAGTTACTTCAAATGCAACTGAACTTGGTACGTTAAAGTGTGCGGTTGTAGTCACTGTTTCAGCAGCCATTGCTGAAGGTATCAACGCAATCATTGTTATTGCAAATACTCCTAATAAACTGGTTAGTAAAGTCTTTTTTCTTTCCATTTTCACTTAAACCTCGCTCTTTGAACGAGCATAATTTTTGTCTGTGATTCAGTTTGAACCGAGACTATGATGTTATTACTTTCTCCATTATTTATATCAAATAAATAATCTCCTGCTGTTGTTTCTTTAACTTTAGCATACAGATCTCTTCCTTCTTGGTATACTTTAACTCTAGCATCTGGAGAAAAGCTGATTAAATATCTTCCAGCTTCTAAATTTAGTGTAAATTCTCTATTTTCAGAGATTGTTTCATCTAAAAGAGCATCGGAAGGTACATTCTCTATCTGGAGGGTGGGGGTTTTCGGTGAAATTGTAGTAGAAAGGGCATTTTTAACTTGAGTCTCTTCTAACGTTTCTTCATCAAAGGTAATAAATTGCGGAAGTATGAATATACTTCCCAAAATAATAGAAACTGCTAATATTCCTATAATCGCAATTTTAATAGGACTTTTCTTTTCTCTTTCAAACATATTCGGATCGTATTTGTTCATTTTAGCTATTATCTATAGATGCATGAGTAATATTTCTTAGAGTTGAGTCTGACGCTAAAGCAGAGCTAAAGTCAGACCAACAATAACCTTTTACTGTTGCATCTGTCGCTACATTACTTTGTAATGTAAGATTACTAGATGAGCATAAAGGCACTGCTGATGCAGAAGCAGGATTATTTGTTCCGCCGCATTCTATATTTATTGTTCCAGGCATTGCTGAATCAATACATACAGTCCAGTTTAAAGCAACTGAACCAGTGTTAGTAAATTCAAATATAGCAATAGAAGATCCATCATTTTGACATGATCCTGAAACTACGCAAGGTTCAACATTACTTTCAGTTGTTCCTGAAGCATTAAACTCTATATCTTCAGTAGTTCCATTAGAAGCTACATCTGATTCTCCGACTAAAGTTATATTAAATGTTAAATAATCTGCAGCAGAATATTCATCACTTAAAGGATTGTAGTCGCAATTATCAGAACTACATGATCCTCCAGCATTATTTTCTAAATCATACGGATCATCACAAAATCCATCTGTATCAGTATCATCACAGGAATAATAGTAACCCGTACCGGATCCATTAATATAAGCATTACCTGAAATATCTGTACCACTCCCAATTATTCTAGTTCCAGATTGTTCAGTAGTATTCCAATCATTAGCATTCAAAATGTATATTCCTTCAGCAGGAGTTGTTTGATTGAAGAGATTATTATAAGATTGTACATTCGTAGCAGATAGATGAACTTGAATTCCTGCATCTCCATTATCTGCAAAGTTTGAATTATACGTAGTCACATTATCAGTTGTTCCATATAAGGATAAACCATAACCATCTGCATTTGTAGAAGTAATATTATTAATTTCTATATCTTTAGAGATATAAAATCTTATGTTGTTTGCACTCCCATTGAACGAACTATCTACAATAGTGACATTATTAGCATTTTCAGTGTAAATACCTGTTCTAGCGTTAGAAATATCGCAATTAGAAAAAGAAATATTATTAGCATTCAAAATGTATATTCCATTTTTATTAGAACCTGAATAATCAACATTATCTAATGTTGAATCGTTTGCACCACATAATATTATTTCAGACCAGTTATTATTCCAATTTTGTAAATTAACAGAAGTATTAAAGAATAATATCGGTTTATCTCCTGTTCCAGTAACATTACTTAAAAATAATCCACAACCAATACTTGATCCTGTTGCTAGAATATCATATTTAGTGTTATTTTTTATTTCAGTATTATAAATTTCTATTCCATACCATGCATCACTCAAAAAATATGCTCCATAACTTGGATTATTTGAATTAATAAATGAATTATTAATTATTAAATCAGCATCTATATCTGATGATATTGAAAACCCTCTACCATTATTAGATAGCTCTGAATTATTTATATACATATTATCTATATTGGAGCTAGAATAAAAATATAAAGCATTATCCGGACATGAAGATATAGAAACATTATCTATTAATATATCATCAGCATCTTTGAAAGCAATTCCTCCAGTATCCCAATCTGTCAATACACAATTTTGAATAGTTACATTATCATAAGACTCTCCACTAATATCTATACCATAATCAGCAACATCGTTACCATCAATAGTATATCCTTGACAATCAAAAATAACATCTGCTGAATCAATATTTATACATGCATTAGTTGCTTTATTTGATAACGACTGAGTTAAAGTGTATGTTCCAGATGAAGTTATTGTTTTACAATCAGAAACATCAAACGTAGTATCTTGTATATCAAATTCATAAAATTCCGTCATTGCTGCTCCACCTGTTTGATTAATACATCCTGCAATACCATCAATTCCTCCTTCTACGAATACATACTGTCCAGTAGTCTCAGTAAATGAACATTCCTGCCATTCTAAAGAAGATGAAAAAGTACAATCAGAACTTATTAAATCACTTTCACCACTACAAGCAGCATCGTCACAAACTTTAACAACTCCAACACTACATGGATTATCTCTATCATCTCCGTCTGTATATATTCTTATTTTATCCATAGATTTAGTACTACCTAAATTATAAGTAATATACCATTCATAAATAGCTCCATCAACATCTCCTATTTTTCCTGCTTCCGCCCAATAAGTACCCGTATCATTATCAATACTGTTACTTGCTGGAGCAAGTAAGAGTTCAGAAGAATAAGAACTTACACTTGATGGCGTAAACCAGTCTGCATTAAGACTTAAAGTTTCTCCAGCAGACATTGCTCCAAACCAAAAGTTTAATGATAAAACATAAGTGCTATTTCCATTTGGAAGGGTTACTTCTTTTATTTTCCATTCTACTGATTCAGACAGATTAAATTCTTTTTCAAAATTTATCCATGAAATGGTCTTATTATTTTCTGTTAAAAAGTAAAACGAATGAGTCATATTCGGAACTACTCCAGAGTTATCTACAAGTTCATTTAATTCATAATAAGTATAATTATAAATAGTCTCATTTGTCGTTGCGTTTAATCCATTTTCTGTAGTAAGTACAACGTATTTCAATTTCTTAGCCGTATCTGTTACATCAGGATTTACTACAATAATATACTCCATAGATACATTATCTAATGGAATGGGTGTTGTAAAATTAATAGGAATTTTTACCTTTTCATGAAATTCGTCAACTCTTATTCCAATATATGATGGAAAAGTAAATCCTAAAATAGAAATATTATTTCTGTAACCAAAATCTTTTTCTAATCCTGTCTGATTATAATATTGAATTTCAGTTTCACTCCATTCAGGTACAGAAGTTATCTCTTTAGTTATCCAAGCACTATAATTATTACTATTTTTTTCAGCATGAACTCTTACAAAAGTATGTAAAGCAGGTTCGTCGTAGTCATTAAGATAATTAATTACTTGACCATGATCTTTATTAAAACCTGAGATTACTCCATTTTCTTCTCCAATACGAAATCCTGCTTTATCAATAGTATTCCATGTTACATCTGAAAAATTAACCTTACTTTTAGTTCCATTTAAATATTCAACTACTTGATAAATATTATTAGTAAATTGAATAGGGCTTACCCAATTATCTGAAATACAACGAGTTAAATTGTAAACCATTAAATCCCAACCAATTATTCTAGTGTCATTTAATCCACTTGTTTCATTGTAAAACTCTTCAGTTTCAGTAACATTAATCACTTCAGTAGTTGTAATAGTCTCACAGTCTAACGAAGAATCATATCCATATTCAAACCACTCACAGTCTCCTAACAATATCTCTAGAGGTGTACAGTCGGCTCTCACTGCACCCATACTTCCTAAAACTAAAGGTATTGCTATTAACACCATGAGTATCTTTTTCATCTTCCCAAATTAATAAATAAGTAAGCGAAGATTCCAGCTATTATTGCAACAGAAAACATAATTCCTACTGCAAAAATAGCTTCTCCACCTACCATGGAGTTGTTTCACCTCCCGTTGCTGGAGTTAATTTATCTGCTATTTGAACAAATTTATCACTTATTGCACCCATTTGTGTAGTTAAATCTGCTAAATTTTGGAATGATAACCATACAACTATTATGAATAACAATGCTACTCCTGCTAATCCCATGTAAGCACCGTATTTTTCTAAGAATGTTCTTATATCAAATTGTTTCTTTGTTAATTCCCGAGCATAATCTGCCCAAACATACATTCCTTTTTCAACAGGTGTTAATCCTAAAACAGCAGAAGGATTTCCAGTTGCTATATTAACTTTAGCTGGAAAAAATTCATTGGTAGACATCTGAATTAAATTTAAATGACTTTTACCTTTTGTTCCTTGTATAAAATATCTAAATTCTGGAACAGGCATATATTTTTTAAATTTCTTTAATTTAAGAGCTTCAACTTCTCTAACACTTACTATTGCTCCCCTGTCTCTAAACAGTTTATATTCATCCCCTCTTTTAGAATAAATATCCACATTAACATTAAATTTCTTATTCGTAGCAATAGTAAAATACATAAAAAATCCTACAACGATAACAATAACGAGTATTATAATATACATTACTGTCGTCATTAATGTGCCTCCCATACCAGACATTTGTCCAGTTAAGGCAGTTGGTAAAGCGGGCATTAGAAAGACCACCTCCTTCTTTTTTTCATTTGCTTTTCATATTCATTACCACCAACGTTTATGTTCTCATGACTTGTAATAGATTTCTTTAAGAAGTTCCTCTCTCCTTGTTCAAATGCTCTTTTCAAACAAAAGAAAGCTGTATTTTTCATAATTTCGAAAATAACTTGAGCTTCGGTTGGATCTATTTCAAAATCTCTAAATCTCCATTTTATTAGATTAATTACAGAATCACAATAAGTAAGCATAATAAAATTGATTTCAAGTCTATTCAAATTGGACAAAGATACATTAGAATTAACTAATGATGAGAACTCGCTAAGAAGTTTTTCAGCTCCTAATTCATTTACTAGAGGAGTTCTTCCTGGTGGACGTTTCCAAACTCTATTTCTTTCATCAAATTCCATAGCTAGTAACTTATATCTTAATCTCTCTGCTACTGCAGAAGGATCAATTCTATCAAGAATACTAGCAGTGTCTTCACCTCTAGACATCATTGATGCTGGAGGTAAATCCATGTAGGCGTCTTCACTTGGAGCATTTGGTGTTTGATTATTCATTTTTTCACTTTGTTATTACGAACATATTCGTTCCACAAGTGGAACATTTTCCTTTTATAGCATTTCTATTGTTTTTCATCTTAACATACTTTACTTCTTTCATATCTTTTTTAGTCTTACATTTCATACAGTATCCTTTCATTTTTTTACCTCTTCTTTTTAGATTTTCTAATATTATATAAATTATTTAATTCTTTTTGAAGCATACCCCCTGATCTGCTAGGCAAATCTTCATAATTGATAGATGCCCATTCACTTTTGTATCCTAAAGCTCTTGCAAGTTCTGCTCTTTTCTTTTTTGGACTTCTGTTCCAAACTTCTTTAATTCCCATTTTAATTAATCTCTCCGACACATTCAATATATCTATCTAATCCTTTAGATTTTATGTGAACATCTTTATACTTCTTTCTCTGTTTTTTAATCTTCATAGCTAGTTCTTTGTAGTTAACTGTTTCCGGTATTTTGATTAGTTTTACCATTTTATAACCTCAGATCATTAAATCCTAAAGACATACTGAACCCTTTTCTAGTTTTTTGCTTTTTACTTTTTCTAATCAGGGGTCTTCTTTCAATACCTGTCAAAAACTTAGGAGGTTTAGTACTAAATGTATTAAATTCTTTAGCCACAAGACTTGCAGTGTATTTAGAAGGTATATTAAAAGTACTCTTATTAGATTTTTTAAAAGAAGTACTCATCCCTGTCCTAAATATTGGTAACGGTGGGACAGGTATAAAAGTTCTAGGAGTAACTGTAATGCTCGGATAATTAAATGTATATCTCTGTTTAGTTACTTGATCTAAAATACTTTTAGTTTTTACAGTAGATTTTTGTTTTAGATTTTGATTAACGTTAACTCCTTGTCCTATTTTTTGAGATATTTTAGGATTTATTTTAACATTAATATTTTCATTAATATTCTGATTTATTTTTATATTTGTAAAAGGATTCTGTACTAACCCTAATCTTGGATCAATCTTACTACGTTGTTTTTTAGACTGTTTTCCTTTTTGTCCACTTTTTACAGGATTTATTTGAAAGTCTCCAAATTTAGAACCTCTAGGACCTACTCTATAATCTCCGAACTTTTTACTCGTTAATGTTGAATACTCTTGAAAATTAGATGCAGGTTCATAAGATTTGAACATTGAAGAAGACTCTTCAAAAGAAATAGTAGGTTTAACAGTTGGTACTTTCACTGGAGAAATAATAGTTTTTGGAATAGATTTAGTAGAAGTCTCAGGAAGTAAATTTTTCATAATATTTTTTGTTGAAGCTTTCAAATTAGCAGATACTACATCTCTTTGGAATACTGTCTGCGATGGTTTAGATAGTGGTTCAGGTTTTGAAATACTTTCTGATTTCAAAAATGAAGTATCCCAAGTTCCACTAGGTTTCTTAGTAGGTTTAAAGAATTTAGTTTCAGGAATATCATCCATAGATTCAACAATAATGTTAGGTTTTTTACCAACATTCTTTATATTAATATTAATAGTTTCAGCATTACGAATAGTTGCAGGAGTAATATCTAAAAATCCTTCTCCCCATTCATTTAATTTAAATTCTCGATATGTTGCTCCAATAGAAGCACTTTCAGATTTTCCAAAACCTATTTCAGTATATCTATTTCCAAACATATCTGTTTCAACAATTCTAGATTTCTTTATCTTTAGTAATTGTTCGCTAAATCCTTGTTGTATATTATAATCTGCTTTTTTAGGAATCCTCACTTCATATCTTTTACTGTCAAAAGTTTTAGTTATACTTCCATCAATACTAAGACCGTCTTCTTTATAAGGAGTTAATTGTTTAGTAGTTTTTTTACTAATAGAAGGTTTTGGTTTGCTGATACTTAATTTTTCTGCAGAAGTTATAGCTCTCCATTGAACAGTTTGATATAATACTTTTTGATTAAGAATACCTTTTCCAGTTTCAAGAATATTAGAAGAAAGTACATCTGAAGAAAATTTAGTATAATATGTCTCTGAAACAATCTTATTACCTGAAGTTAATTTGGTCTTAGTTTTAACAGATCCAATACTTGCTTGTTTATTTATTCCAGCACTTCCTGTTAAATCTAATTTAGGGCTTACTTTAGAAACAATTTTAGGTTTCCTGAACAAACGAGATTTATATACTGTTGCGTCTCCGACAATCTTTCCTTTAAATAATTGATAACCTTTATTACTTGAAATTTTAATTTCAGAAGCATAATCTATAACTCCTTTTGCTTCAAAATCAACATAATATTTTCCTTTTTTAGAATATGCTTTAATCTCTGGATAAGTACTACCTTTTACTGTTTGATATTTAATATTTTTTTTAGTTACAGGATCAAATTCTTCCCTAACACCAATCTTTAGAGCTTCATCTCCGTCAACCAAACCAACATCTACTCCAGATCTAGCTTTTCCAATTTTTCTTGATAAATAACCTTTTACTTTTGGAATACTATAACTTATTGCACCCATAGCTGCTGCTTGACCTGCAACAGTTCCTACAACTGCAAGAGCCATCTCTGGATGTTTATATATTTCTTCACCCATACTCGTAATTGACTGTTTAGTTTCATCAGAAGTTGCAGTAGTTTGTAATAAAAATCCTCCCGGTAATTCAGCTATTCCTCTAACAGGAGATGCAGCAATAGTTCTTGCTCGCTGAATTGGTTCAGCTCTTTTTATATCTTTATCAATATCAGACATTACTCTATTAACATTATTAGTTAGAACTTTATTCCATTTTTCATCTGCTTTTTCAAAATCTTCAATTTTTCCACCAGATTGTTTTAGATCTATAAGTTCTGCTCTTCTTTGTTCCCAATCTTTTAACACTTGATTCTCAACTCTAGCTTTAGCTCCTTTAGCAAGCTCTTGCGGAGAACCTTTTTCATAGTCTAAACCCATTATATCTAAAAATTTTTCTTCAGCGATATCTCCGATTTTAGTATTAACTTCTTGTAGAGCTTTTTTACCTGGTTTAATAGAGTCAGGAATATTCTTATTAACCATATCAAATACATTATCTGCTGTTAAGACATTATAAAATAATTTAGACTTTTTCTTAGGTACTGGAGGAGCATAAGAGGTTTTTACCCATGTAGGATTAACTTTTTTACCAGTTTTCTTTTCATAACTTTCTTCAACATAATCTCTATGACCTGCGATATATTGAGAAGTCATACTAGGTACGTTTTGAGAAATTAACTGTTGTTTATAAGCATCTGCTTCGTCTTTAGGAATATATGAAATCGTTCCTTTTTTAGGATCTACAGATACTTTTTCAGCACCTGCTGGAACTTTATTTAATAATCCTTCATTACCCACATATTTTCTAGTATATTCTTCTGGTTGTTCCTCAGCTAGTTTTCTTTTCATAGCTAGTTCTTGTTCTTCAGCTACTTCTGCTTTTTCCCACTCTTCAGCAGTTCTCCAAGCAGTACTTTTATTGCCTTGAACTAATCTATATTTTCCATTTTTACTCTCAACTTCCCATTTTTGAGTCTGAGAAGTAGAACTGGAGGGTTTAGGACCGTAACCTTGTTTAGATAATGATTCTTTAGCAGTATCTGATAACTGATCCCAATTACTAACAGTACTTTTCTTTGAAGAAGAATTACTTGATTTACTACTTGAAGATGGTTTAGGTGTAGATTTACCTGATGAATCTTTCCATCCAGTATGTCCACCTGTAGAAGGATTATAATATCTAGTTTTGCCCCCTGATGTCTGTTTTACAAATCCTTTACCAGGACTTTCAACCATGTTACTTTAAGTATCTATATTAGCTCTTTAAAATATACTTGTATACTCTATTATATAAGTCTATATAAATATTAAGATACTAAATACTATACTCCAAAATGTCCTTTGATGAATTTAATAATTATGAAAAAGCCGAAGCTTTTCCTGAATATCGTTTAGTTAAACGAGAAATCATTACAGATTTTTATGAAGCATGTGATCTTCAAGAAGAATACATGATGGGTTCTAAATATTCAAATCAGATACTTAGAAAATTTGTATCTAAAATGGAAACTATTTATTTAAAACTACGAAGTAATATCAAAGCACACTGTATAAAAGTAGCAAACAAAAAGAATAAAGTTAATTCTTATGAAATATTATTTGAATTAAATAAATATCAAACAAATGTTGATACAATGTTATCTGAAAAAAATTTAAAAGAAATATTCAAATATTTTGAACTTATTAGTGATTTTATATATGAAGTAGGAATATCAAAGATAGAAGTAAACACAGAGATAGATCCGAGTCATGCAGTTCTTGAAGGCATGGGAATATAATGGATGAAATTTTAACCAAAAATCTAGATATAATTAAAAATTTAATAAATTATAAAGATTATGATTGGTTACATGTTGTCACTGGTGTAGAAGGGACTGGTAAATCCACTCTCGCTACTCAATTATGTTTATACATAGATCCTGATTTCTTTGAGAAAGATAATATTATTACTAATGTTTCAGAGTTAAAACGATGTTTTAGATTATCTAATAAAGGATCAGCAATTCTAATAGATGAAGGTGCTCCTATGTTTTTCTCAAGAGATTCTATGAAAAAAGAAACAAAAGAAGCAACTCAACTCCTCAGAGGATTAAGAGGTAAGAATTGTTTTGTATGTATTTGTATGCCAGATTTCTTCGCATTAGATAAATACATTAGAGAGCATAGAGTAGGATCATTAAGCAGAGTTGTAAAACGAGGTAGAGGATGGTTTTATTCAAAGTCTAAGATTCAAAAGATGTTAACTCAGAGTCATTCAGTATTCAATAAGAACTTTGGTTCTAAATGGACTGATCCTAATTTCAAGCATAACTTTCCTGATCTTGATAAAAAGACTAAGAAGAAATATCTTATAATGAAGAAGAATATCATGGACTCATATGTAGTTGAAGAGAAGAAAGCAAATACTATAACTAAGAAAGAACGAATAATCAAGTTACTTAATGAAGGTATCGAACCTACAAAGATATCAAAGATTGTAGAGTCTCCAGTGTCTTACATCTATCAAGTCAAGCTAGATGTAAAACCTACTTTAAATAATGTTTAACTCTTCTTCTTCGTACTTTAACTGACAGCTTTCACGTGAGATACTTTTGAAAGTTTTTTTTAAAAAAAGAAAAGAATAATAAATAGAGACAAGTCTTGTGCAGATGTGCAAAGATATGCAAAAACTTTCTGCACTTATTTATAACCCCAAGTCTTTAGTCGTTTCCATATAGTAGTTCTAGTAACATTACATAACTTAGCGACAGCAGCATCGCTTAGTCCCATCTCTTTCCACTTAAGAATATCTTCTTTAGGTAAATCAATCTCAGGTCTATGACAAACTTTACCTTGTTGTCTAGCTCTTTCTCTACCTTCTTCCATTCTTTCAACGATTAACTCTCTTTCAAATTCTGCAATAGTTGCTAAGAGATTAAACATTAATCGTCCTTGCGGAGTAGAAGTAATTATATTATTATCAATAGCTTCAAAGATGATGTCATAACTTTCCAGTAGTTTTACAGAGTTAATTAAATCTTGAACACTTCTCCCAAATCTATCTAACTTCGTGACGATGACTGTGTCAAATAACTTTTTCTCAGCGTCCCGCATAAGTCTTTTGAAAGAAGGTCTGTCTTCAGATTTACCCGAGTATCCCTGATCTTCATATATTTTAAAATCATATTCTTTATTCTTTGCGTACTTCACTAATTTCTCTTTCTGTAAATCTACTTTCTGTTTCTTTGTTGAAACTCTAATATATATCGCGGCTTTCATTCTACGAGGTTATCTATACAATCCTTCTGCCTTTTAACACATCTCTTTAAAAAAGGCGAGTCCTTGTATAATGATTTATAGACTTTAGCTCCTTCTTTTTCAGCTAATGAAAAATATTCTTTCGCATCTCTATATAATCCTTTTTCAAATAACGTTTCTCCTTTTAAATAAAGAGAATCTAGTTTTTGAAACTTAGTATCAAAAACTCTAGAGTCGTCACTGTTTTCATATATATTTAACAACATATCTAATACATCCATTTTTTCCAATCCTTATTACTATCTTTTGTTAAATAGTAATAATTAATTACAATAAAAAGTAATAGTGCTCCCATTATTACTATATCTAATAATCCTATTTCATTCATTGTCTACCTCTTTTACAAATTTCTTATCATACTCATCAAATAACTTCTGAATTTCGTAAGCCGAACCATCAAAAAGTAGAGGCATTTTAATTACCTCTACATACAGATAACGTATCTCCGTCAAAGAAGAAACTATCTTTTGGATAATCTACATAACTCTTTTCCATTAGCTTAATCATTTGGTTAAGAGTATGATTTTTCTTAGATTTAAAGATTATTTCTCTCATTTTAACCATCCTTGAATTGTTTCAATTATATTTTGTTTCTCTATAATCTCTATTCCTGATCTTTTTAACGACTCTCTGTCCTCAATTTCTTTTTTTAACTCTTCAAATTGTTTGAATTTTTCCATATTTTCACCTTTGTTTTTTTACTATAAAGAATATATACATATTATAGTATATAAAGGTTTTGGTTTTAGAACTTGATACTTACTATACAAGGACAAATAATATATTCCCAAAAATCAGAGTAAATATAATTGCTAAAGAAATAACAGGTATTAAAGGAATCCCCTCTTTCACTTTACGAACTTTGAAAATTAGCATGTATCCGACTAAATAGATGACATTAAAGATCGCTACATTAATAAAAATCGCTAGAGAATAAGTCGGAATCAATGCTCCAACTCCCATTAAAAACTTACCATCACCGCCACCCCAACTTCCAGAGTAGAACATAAATAATGCAATTATGAAGAAAAAGCTCAGTCCTAAGAAAGAATGTATTATTGGAAGAGGTGTTCCTCTAATAATTGATAGTAATAAGTTACCTCCTACTCCAAAACAAATCATAAATAAACAGATCCAGTTAGGAACTTCTCTATATTTTAAATCAGTATATGAACTAATTAATGCAGATAAAAATAAAATAAATAAATCTTTCAGTGGGTGAGTCTACTTATATATTTTTCTTTTTGTTTAAACATTTTTGCTGGTTTTGAAACGAACAGGGAAACGAGCAGTGATAATTTCTAAAATTATGTTTATACCTTTGTGTAAGGTTGTTGCTATTTGTCTATACTCAAGATGACAAGATTTATAACAATGTTTAAACATTTACTTCTTGAAATGAGCAGAAAACCAAAGAATTACGCACAAGAGAAACGAGAAGAAGTACTGAACAGACTAAAATCAGAACTGCCACAATTAAGTGACAGGAGCATTACAAAGATGCTTTCAAGAATAGCCCATTATCAATATGGTAGAAGAATCAAACTTAGCATAGATGAGACTATACTTCTTAATTTCTTAAAGAAATACAAGTATAACCCACATACTGTTTATAGATGGTTCTTACTTGAATATGCTCCTGAAGATGTACAGGTCCTGCTTGAAGAAGGTAGGATTAGTCTTAAAGATGCATCAAAAGAGAGTAGGATCAGGCGTACTGAAAGAAGAATGGAGCTTGGTGTTAAGATTATTGATGAGATAAGGCAAATAGTAGGGG
>CAZNER010000023.1:0-27175 GCA_964572065.1 uncultured Candidatus Saccharibacteria bacterium | reverse complement strand
TTGTAACTAAATAAAAAATTTTTTGTTCTTTAATTGTAGTGAAGTATATAGCTAAAAATACTATATATGAAAGTATAATAAAAATAAAATAAAGATCTTTCATAATAGATTTTTTTTGGAAAGAATGATGGTGGTTATTAGTTTCAGGGTAATTCCTATTTTGTTTTTTGATATCAACTACCTTTAATTTACCGTCTGGGGTAGATGAGAGATAATATTCATTTAATCCATCAGAACCAATGAAACCTATTCCTCTACAGTTATCGCATATTTCGCCGCTAGATGACGTACCGTTTCCTTTACATTTTGGACAAATTATTGCTTTTATTTGTTTTGGCATTTGTTAAATTAACAATATTATTTTAAATAGATGACTCTTCGATACCTGCAGTAAAAGTTTGGTTTAATGTAGTACAACTGACACCTATGTAAGGAGAAGGATCAAGTGGTACTTGCGGTGCAACGCTAATATCGTAAATTCCAAAATGAACTGTTACCATTATATTTTGTGGAGACCAGTAACACCTATTTCCTTGATTTCCTATTAGGTCTCCCTGTTTAACTCTTTGTCCTTCTTCTACATAGATATAAACATCAGCATTTGCTTTATTAGCCATATGACCATAGATAGTTTTAATTTTTAATGAAGGTAATATTTTTTTATAAATTGGGTCTAATTCATCACATATTATTGACACATCTCCATTATCATCCCAAACTTGTCTGACTGTACCATCACATGCTGCATAAACTGGATTACCTTTATTATAAGTTTTACCATCCATCCCTGTCCCATTATAATTCGTCCAAATATTTATACCTTCATGTTTTCCTTCCTCAATCGGGCCAGAGTATAGAGAAAAATTTGTAGGGACAACTCCGGTAGTAGGTACTATTAATGGAGGATTATTAGTAATACTTTCTATTTTTCTTCTGTTAAAGACACTTAGAACTTGTTTTTGATTTAAGTTTATATCGTTATTATTATCTGAATTACCTAGAAATGGTAAGATTTCTTTGTAATCTTTAATATAATTATCGATATTGAAGAGTGCTTTAATTGAATTTTCAGTTTTTTCTGGTCCAACTATGATAACAATAATGCCTAACACTAGGAATAAAGCTAATGCTATAGCAGTTATGATTGTCATTAATTTTGTAAAGATTTTTTTCATAGTTTTTAAAGACTTATAGTATCACCTTTTTTTATTTCTCCATTAATTATTTTTTTTGCAATTACGTTTTCAATATTTTCTTGTATAAGCCGAATTAAGGGTCTTGCACCAAAAGAAGGGTTGTATGACTTTTGTGCAAGATCTTGAAGTTTTGTATCACTGACTTTAATTTTAATTTCCTTATCAGTGAGTCTTTTTTGGATTTTATTTATTTGTAATCTAGCAATGATTTTCAAGTCATTAATTCCTAGAGGATTAAAAACGACTATTTCATCAAATCTATTTATGAATTCAGGTCTGAAGCCAGATTTTAATAAAGGAAGTATCTCCTCTTCATAAAATCTATCTCTTTCAAACCCAGATAATTTTTTGTCTTTTTTAGAAAATTTTGCAAGTATTTCCTCAGTAGCTATATTACTCGTTGCTATAATTATAGTATTCTTAAAATTTATGGTTCTTCCTTGACCATCTGTCAGTCTTCCCTCATCAAGCACTTGTAAAAAGATATCAAATATATTTGGATGAGCTTTTTCAATCTCATCAAGAAGTATTAAACTGTATGGTCTTTCCCAAACAGGATTTGTTAATTGTCCGCCTTCACCGTATCCTATATATCCTGGGGGAGAGCCGATGAGTCTTTGAACAGTATGTGATTCACTAAATTCGCTCATATCTAGACGAATCATAGATTGTTCATTATTATAGATGATTTTAGCCAAATTTTTTGCTAGAAAAGTTTTACCTACACCTGAAGGTCCTAAGAATAGGAAGGAACCGATCGGCTTTTTAGGATCCTTTAGTCCAGCCCTGTTTCTTCTTACAACTTCACTTACTATGTGAACAGCTTCTTTCTGACCGATTATCGTTTCATTTAGGATTATTTCTAGATTAATTAATTTCTTTTTTTCACTAACAGATAATTTTTCAATTGGAATACCGGTTTTATCAGACAAAACTGCTTTTATGTCATCAATAGTTAATGTGGTTTTATTTTCTAATACTATCTGAGAGCAGGTTTCGTCTAGTAAATCGATTGCTTTTGAAGGAAGAAATCTGTCTTGAATATATCTTTTAGATAAAGAAACACAAGCTTTTAAGGTATCTTTATTAATTGTAATATTATGGAATTTTTCAAATTTATTAGAAATACTTTTTAAGATTTTAATTGATAAATCAATTGATGGCTCTTCGATTTTAACAGTTTCAAATTTATTAAAAAGATTTGGCTCATTTGTAAGAGCATTCTTATATGCTGAACTGTTCATTGTAAGTATAATGCGTAAATTTTTAATTGATAGTAAAATTCCAAGTATTTCCTTTAAAATAGTATTTTCATAAGTCGTTTCATTGCTATTTAAATTAAAGTTTTTTATCACTAATATTGCTCTTCCCATTTCTATTAATTTGTCCTTAAAAATTTCAATCAGATCATTTGAATTACGAGATAGTAAAGACGAAGTAAAACTAGAAATATTAAATTCTAAAACATCAATATTTTGCAATTTTGATAACGAGTTGTTATTTAATATTTTTATAGCTAATAAATTTGCTACTGATGATTTTCCTACTCCGGCTTCTCCTAGTATTATTACATTATTTTTATCTTTTCTGGAAAGAATGCGAGATACTTGTGAAAATTCAGACTCTCTATCAACTACTTGATCAAGTTTTCCTGAAGATGCTTTATTTGAAATATTTATAAAGTATCTGTCAAAAGTTATATCTTGATGAGATGATTTTTTTGGTTTATCTCCTTTCAAAGAATTAATTAAATTTTCAAATTTTGAAATATTAATATTTAAATTCTTAGCAATTTGATTGATTTGAGAGCTATATAATGTTGATAGGAATATATCTTCCAGTCCAACAATATCTATTGGTGAATTCTTCGATATTAAAAAACTTCTGTAAATTGTAACTTTAAGGTCAGGAGAAAAGACAACAACTCCTTTTCGTATTCTAATAGGGACTTGTAAGTTATTCGTTTGAAATTTAATCTTTTCTAAAATGCTTTTGTAATCGAACTTAATTTGTTCAAGGAATTGGAGAATTAATTGATTTTGACATAAACTTTGAAATAAATCTATTGATGTGCATACTTTTTTCCCATTTTTATAAGCAATATTACATGCATGAGATATTGATTCAAGAGATTCTTGGGAGAATTTGTTTGAAATATTTTCGAAATCTTTATTAGAAATCAAGGCAGTTTAAATTAAGTCAAAATATATTTACTAATAGAAAAGCTAATAATAGTATAAAAATTAAGGCGAAGATAATAATAGTAATTTTCTTTAATACACGTTTTTTTAGTCTGATTCCATAATCTATATACATAGGTAAATCGAATATATAGTTTCGATTATTTGTTTCAATAAATACACTATGCCCATTACATTCATTGCAGGCACTGCCTTCTTGATTTGAAATATTACCCCATCCAGAACATTTCGGGCAGATAGTTATTTGATTATCTAAATGATGCATATATGACTATTGATAAAAAAATCAATTATTATACTTTTTAATAGTATACTACTTTATAAATAAAATTTCGAATAGAGCTATCTTGATAATAATTATAGCTTAAGATATTTGTTTAGCAAAAATTGTAGTTTGTAAATTGATTATTACGCACTACCTAACTGTTATTTATTTTGTTAATAATTTATTATATACTTCACAATAATGAGTATAAATAAGAATATTTATGAAAAATTAATAAAATGTGCAGATCAAAAAGGAGTATACTTGGTAATACGCTGTCAAGAAAATAAATCAAGGTTTCTAAATTGTAAAAATAAAAAGATTGATGAATCTAGTTTAGTTGAATCAAAGGGTACTGGTATCCAAGCATTTCAAAAGACAGGACATATGGGATTTTCGTCTGTAGATACTGTAAGCAATGAAGATAGATTATTTGAATGTTTAGATCAAGCAATTAGTTCTTCAGATGTGGCTAAAAATAATTTTGAGCCAGTAAAGGAGATATTCAATCTTAAGCCTGTTCAAGATAAGATAGTAGATAAATTGGAGGGTAATCCTTTTAAAGTATCCCAATCTAAATTACAAAAAGATTTATTTAAGATACACAATGATTTTATTAGTAAATATCCAAATGAATCGATTTCAAATTCTGTAGCTTTTAATGATACTAATTGGAGAGTTTTTAGAAGTGATAAAACTGATATCCGATTTGAGTTGATATATAGTTTTTTGAATATTTATATGCATACTGGAAGAGATAGTGAGGTTAATCAAATTTATGAGAATATTCATGGAAAAGGGTATAATTTGTTACACGATGAGAAAAAAGTGAGAAGGTTAAAAAGAAGAATTAGATTCATGTACAATTTAATAAAGCGTTATTCGAAAGCAGATAGATTAAAAGGGGGTAAATATCCACTTTTGATTGATTCAGAAATCGCTGGTGTGTTTGTACATGAAGCATTTGGTCATACAGCTGAATCGGATAACTTTTATAGCGATAGTCCTCTATTAAAGAATGGGCAGATAGATAAGGGCAAAAAAGTTGCTAATTCGTATGTTAATGTTTTTGATTATGCTGGAAAAGAAGACTTTGCTTATTTCCCATATAGTGGTTATGGTGTCAAGAGGACAAAAGCTGAAATTGTCAAAAATGGTAAGGTTTATAATTTATTAAGTGATGTTATTACTGCAAAAAAGACAAGTAGTGACTTAACAGGAGCTTCAAGAATGGAGTCATATTCGGATATTCCTGTACCAAGAATGTCTTCTACACAGATAGAGTTAGATAATAGACATACTATCAAGCTAGGATTTAATCATCTTATTACAGATATTAAGATGATTCAAAAGGTATTAAGAGATAAGGGAATTTTTAAAAAATATCCTGAAATAATATATCTTATTGGATCTAGGGGAGGACAGGTTGATCAGCAAAAAGGGAATTTTCAATTTGGCTCTATAGCTTCGGTGAAATTAGAAGAAGATAAAATAACCTATTTGAAGCCTTTAATTTTTAGTGGAGTGACTTTAGAAGCTTTAAGATCTGCAGAATTAGCTTTCGGTAAAAAATATACTTCTATTGGAGTTTGTGGGAAGAGTGGACAATCTGTAAATGTATCAAAAAAAGCTCCATTAATTCTTTTATCACCGAATAAATTTATAACAGTTAGTTAATGAAAAATGTTGTAAATGTTTTAAAAAAGAATACACAAGTAAAAGATTTTCTTATCAATAAGATTGAAACTGAAAAGGTAGATTTCGGAATAAATGGTAAAATTATTGGTGGCCCTTATTCACCTATCGAGAATGCAATAAATCTTAGCGGATCGATAAAAATATTATGGAAAAATGATGAGATCAGTACAGTAAATATAACAAGTAATGATTTTGAAGATCCAAAATATTTGTTAAATAGGGCAAAATTAGTTAGTTATAAAGACGAATATGGAAAGGAGTTTGTTGAACCATACAATATTAGATTTCCTGTTAAGCAATTTTCTCGTGAAGTAGATAAAATTATCTATAAGAGGAAAGATTATTTAGTAGATCAATTAAAACAAACGATTCAAATTGAAAGTAGGGTAGGCATAAAGTCTCATGAAGCAATTTTATCAAGTTCGAAAGTTAAAATTAAAGTATATAATTCAAAAGGTTTTACACTTGAGCAAAAGTTGACTAATTATAGTGAGGGAATTGTATGGAATAATAGATTCTATTTTATATTAGATTCGAGACAACCTTTAAAGATTAATGAATTTAAAAATAATCTAAAGTTTCAGGGTCAATTGTATGACTCAACAAATAATATTATTAAAATTGGTAAATTTAAAACTAAAAATCTAAAAGTAATTATATCACCTGAGGAAACTTATGAGTTGTTTGCATTTTTCATATATGCTAATTTAGACGGGACAAAAATTGCTAATAATATGTCACATTTCCATAAAAAGGATTTTATTAAAAGGGTGAAAAAGTTTGGTAGCTGGTTCTCTTTAAAAACAGATCCATTAAAGAGATTAACCCCTGGAGGAACTAATTTTTCAGGAGAAGGAGTTAGAGCTAATACTGTTACATTCATTGACAAGGGGAAATTGATTACGCCAGTCTTAGATTTAAAGAATGCTAAAAAGCTGAGTATGAAACCAACTACTGCATCCTTGAATACACCAAATATAATCGAATATTTTCATAAAAGTGATAAAGATGTTAAAAATACAAGTGTATATATCTCTAATTGTGAAGAGGGGATATATGTACCTTCTATTTTAGGATTACATACTCAGAACTTTATAACAGGTGATTATTCTTTATCTTCACCATATTCTCTCTATATTAAAGACGGTAATGTAGTTGGTTCTGTGAAGACAATAATATTTGGGAACTTTTTTGATGATTTAAATAAAGATGTTGAATTTGTATCAAATGGTATATTTCCTCTTCCAGGTATTTCTTACTCTACTGGCATTACTTTAGAATAAAAATTGTGAGACTATTCAATAAGGATAAAAAAAAGAGAGAAAAAGAGAAAGATAATTCAAAGCTAATTGATAAGGAAAAGCAACAAGCTATAGAAAAATTAGAAGAAAGTTTAAAAGATTGTTGTTAGGTTTATTTTAATGTTACTTCAGGTTCGTTACCTTTTTCTTTATTAGTTTGTTGGGATTGTTTTTTATCACCTCCTAGTTCTAAGGGTTTGTCTTGATTTGGGTTTTTTACTGTTTCTTTACCTTCATCCTTAATGAAGTATCTTTTTTTTGAAAATTTCAATATTATTCCTCCAACTATAAATACAAAACCTAATATAACAAGTACTAACGATAATTGTACGATATCCCCTTTTATATCTGAAAGAATTGTTTGTAATAGATTTTTTACGAAGTTAGGTAATGAGATTTTTTGTTCTTGAGTTAATGCAGCAATGTTAACTTGGTAAATATGATCGAACTTATTCTTAATGATAAGGTTAGCTACTATCAAGAAACTGCCACTTATTAACCAAAGTAAACCTGTTATGAGTAAGCTTCCAGAAAGTCCAGGGATAGTTATAAATAGAATTAAAGATATTACTGCTATTACGACGAGGATAATTTGAGGAAGCTTATTGAATATACCATATATTTTTTGTACTTTATCTGTGATATCTTGATCTATTGTAATGAACTTACCTGATTCAACCTTTCCTTCTTTATAAATCTCGGATTCATTTAACTGGTTTTCTATTTCAGCTTTAAGATCGTCAGTATTTTCAAGATTAAAATCAGGTGGAATACAAGATGCTTCCATAGGATTAAAATCTTTATTTTCTGTTTTTTCTAATTCTTCTTCAGTACATTCTGGTAAAGATTCGAGTGACTTCTTTATGTAGTTTGTTGTTTCATCTAAAAATATTGTTTTCTTATCAACAAAGTCTATTTCGAAGTCTGGAATTTCCGATTCTCCAGACAGCCATTTATAAGTTCCGTCGATAGCTCTTTCTACGGTAACTTGAAGCCATTCTGGAGTAATAACTGTATTTAAAGCATTACTTAATTCTTCTTTATTATCTTCTTGTATAAGGAATTCAGGAAGATTTTCATCAGGCATTTCACCTGTCATATTAATAAGAGATTCAACAAAGTTATCATATATTTTGCTATTTACAAACCAAGACTTTACATTTTCTGGGTTTGAAACTGATGAAGATAAAGATGATAGTGGAATTCCCACCAGTATTACTACCAACAATAGGATACTTAATATTACTGCAATTAAACTACGAATAACGTTGAAGCAAGTTTTCATTTATATTTTAGAATTAATAAATTAGCATTAGTAATCCTAAGGTTATCATGACGATTCCCATGATAAGTCTTAAGATTCTTTTGTTTTTCTTTTGCCATGTTTTCAGGGTTTCTGAAGATAAACTGAAATGAGCCATAAAGAGTATTATTATTAATGGTAACACAAAAATAATATTATAGTAAATTAAGTATAATATTCCATTTATAAATGTAGCTTGTTCAGCGATTAATCCAATAATTGCAATATATATTCCTCCTGTACATGGTAGTTCGATTATCGAGACAAGAATTCCAAGAACGATTGTAGCTGGAATGGAAGCTTTTTGAATATATTTTGTAATAAGAGGTTTTTTGGATTCGGGAATTTTAAGTGAAAAACCGTGATCCTTCCAAAAGACATCTTTCATGTTTATTAATCCTGCTATGATAACTGCAATTGATGTTAGTTTATAGATAATATTAGAGATGCCCAATCTTCGAATTGAAGTTAACAATCCAATACCTGCTAAGAAATAAGTAATAAAAATAAAGAGAATGTATACCACCCCTATTGCTAGAAAACTTTTTCCTTTTTTTCGTATTGAAATTAAGAAACTAACTAGGAAGATTAATACTCCAAGAGCGCACGGATTGATAGAGTCTCCTAAAGCTCCGATTGTTATTAATGGTAAAGTTAGTTTATTCATTTCTTTTTTAATTTTGATAAGCTTAAGAAAACAAAAGAAAAAGCGATTCCAATTCCAAGTATAAGAAATACTATTTTATTGGATGTGTTCTTATTGTTATTTTCTAATTCATAACCTTCAGTTGAAAGTGAATATTTTTCTCCTAAGTATTGTATTATTTTATCTGCAGAATTGACAACATTGTCATTATCATATAAGAGAGGAATCCCTCTTTCATATAAAGATATTCCTGCGTTCTCACAGACTTTATTATAAAAGGCAGCATTATCGGGATTTTCTCTTATATACAGAATATTAATTTTGTTCGATATGGAATTATCTTCAATGAAATCTTTTGTAGCTTGACAGTATGAACAATCTTCTTCTACGAAAAGGATGGGGTTATCATTATTTTCTTCTTCTGCTTTGACAGTCGTATTATAAGAAGAAATTAGTATTATAATAAATAGAATTGTTAGAATATATATAAATTTTCTTTTCATTGGTGATGATTTATTTTACTATAGAAATATGAAATTCGTAAAGTGGATATTAAGAATTAATTTAAATTTATTTTGATATAATAGATTGATGATTGAATTATCTAGAGATCAAAAAAATGTTTTGGATAGTCTTATAGATTGGTATCTAGATGATAGTAAGTCTCAGTATATATCTTTAGGAGGATATGCTGGTACAGGTAAAACTACTTTAATTGCTTTGTTTAGGAAAAAAATAGATTCATTAAAGAAATCCAAAAAGAAAGTTAAAGTAGCTTTTGTTACTTTTACTGGAAAAGCAGCGAGAGTATTAGACATAAAGCTTAAGGAATCAAAGTCTATTTATAAGAATGATTATGTGGGTACGATACATTCGTTAATTTATTCTCCAATTATTGATAATAACGATGAAATTATTGGATGGGAGAAAAAAGATAAGGTTATTTATGATCTTATTATAATTGATGAAGGATCTATGGTTAATGGGATAATATGGAATGATTTATTATCTTATCAAAAACCTATTATTGTAGTTGGAGATCATGGACAGCTTCCCCCTATTAGAGGGTCTTTTAATCTTATGTCGGATCCAATTTTAAGATTAGAACAAATTCATAGACAAGTAAGAGATAATCCTATTATTAGAATATCAACTATTGCTAGAAAATATGGATATATACCAGTAAATAAATATTCAGATACAGTTAAAAAGATTGATAAAGAAGATAATGATTCAAGAGAAGAAGTGGAAGAATTATTAAGTTCATACAACAAAGATACATTTATCTTATGTGGTTATAATTCTACAAGGATTAAGTTAAATAAATTTGTGCGTCAATCTTTAGGATTTCAAGATCCTGTTGTTAGTGTAAATGATAGAGTCGTTTGTCTAAGAAACAATCATAGAAAAAATATTTATAATGGAATGTTAGGTACTATTAAGTCCTTAGAACGGGATGATAAAAAATGGTTTTATGCAAATATTAACATAGATAATAATGATTATATTTATAAAGGCTTGATATATGCTGATCAGTTTAATAATCCTCAGCCAATTAATTTTACTAAAAAGCGAAAAAATATTTTAAAAGGTGATTTGTTTGATTTCGGCTATGCATTAACCGTGCATAAAGCTCAAGGTAGTCAAACAGATAGAGTAATTCTATTTGAAGAGCGCTTCAAGCAGATAGATGATGAATCGTGGCAAAGATGGCTATATACAGCAGTAACTAGAGCTGTTAAGGAATTATATATTATTGGTTCTAAATGACTTGTTATTTTCGTCATCTTCGTCTTTTACTTCTTTTAAGACAGGGACAATTTTTAATTTCCTTCCTTCTCTTTTTACCTCATTTTTATTATTCTGGATTAATTCTGCTTTTATTATCTCTTTTAGTAATTTTATTCGTTCATTTAAATTGTCTAACTTTTGTTGGACTTGATATATTTCTTCATCATTTTTAATTTTATTCTTTAACAATTTCGCTTTTTCTTTTAATTGTTTTAATTCGTCATTAGCTTCGTGTTCTTTTTTCATTTCACTAAGATCTCTTCTAATTGTTTTTAAACTACTTTTTAACTGAAAGTATTCTTCTATTTTATTTTGATCTAAGGAGTTATTTTTTTTGTTTTTGTTGGGCATTGATAAATTTTAAAAAATTAGACTTTGTTATATTACACTAATTTAGAATTTAATAAAAGTTTGCAAAGTAATTTTGATATTTGATAACATTGTAAAGCTATCGATTATTTTTTTTTATTATTAGAATGGCAAAAGCTAAATATAAAAAGATATTTGAAGAAATTTGGGATGAAAACAAGGTACTTTTTCAAGAATTTTTCATTTTGAATAGTGATTATGAAGAGAAAGAAAAGAGAAGAGAAATAGAAGATAGATTCCAGAAGGTAGGAGAAGCAGTGCATAAGTTATTGATAGAAGGAGAAAATGATTTGTGTAGACAAATGGAAAAAAGTAGTCATAGATTATATAGCTCTAAAGTAGCTGATAAATACTGGGATGAAATAAGAAAGTATTTTAAATATATTGATCTTGTAGGCGTTTCGACTTCAAAAGTCTAATAGTTAATCTTTCATTTTTTATCATGAAAAGAAAAATATTGGTTTTAGTTATTATTATTGGTTTGTTAGTTTGGTATTTTTATTTTAATAAAGATAATAATAATTCCGATGCTAGTATTAAATTAGAAACTAACAGTGATTATAGAAAGATAAATAATGAAGATGACATAGCTGGGGAATTTCAATCTTCTGGAGTTAAAAATACTGATTTTAACAGAGATGATTTTTATAGTTTTATTAAAACGAATTATTGTAGTTATGGTTTTAAAACTGAGGAAGACCAATTATATTGGATTGAAGATGGAAATAAATTGAAGGTATCAGGCCTTAAACTTTATTCAATAATTGATACTGGTAACTATAAAATTTTTGAAGAGAGCAAGACTTATCTTCTTGATAAAGGGTTTGAGTTAGATAATGGAAATATTTTTGGATCTGATGCGGGAGACAGTCTTCAGGGGTTTAAAAAAGGAAATAATGTATGTGTATTAAAAACAGAACCAACAGAAAAAGAGAGTGAGGCAATTTTTACTGTCAATTGTGGTGAGTTATGATGTCTTGGAACTCGTTCAATTTCCTTATATAATCTTTTTATGAAAAAGGTTATAAATAAAGAGGATAAAAATAATATATTATTTTTAATAATAATATCTGTTTTAGTATTAGTACTTTTTCTATTATTTGAGATAAGGATTACATCAGATAATTTAGGGTTTCCTCTTGATGATGTTTATATACACTTTCAATTCTCTAAAAATGTAGCTGAAGGTAAGGGCTTTTCATTTAATCCGATGAATCCTACTTCAGGTTCTACTTCTCCTGCCTGGACTCTGATGTTGTCAATTTTTTTTATTGTTATTAAAGATCATTTATTGATTGCGAAAGTATTGAGTGCTGTTTTTTATATATTGTCTGGTATAGCATCTTATTTTCTATCTAAAAAGATTTTAAAATCTAAAGGACAAGCCTTGATTTTTTCAATTTTATTTTTGCTTTGCGGGAGATTTGCTTGGGCTGCATTAAGCGGAATGGAAGTAACATTTTTTACATTTCTTCTGATCTTATTTTTATTATTTTATATAAAAGATAAAAACAAGTATTTGATTGTATCAATAATAGGATTAGCATCTGTCGTTAGACCGGAGGGATATTTAATGTTTGGATTCTATGTTTTAAATGAGCTTGTAGGAGAAATTAGAAGCTGGAAGTCAGTTAAACATTTTATTAGTAGTTTAATCTTACCAAATATTATTTATCTAATTTTTATCTTACCTTATCTAATTTTTAGTTTTAAAGTAACGGGCAGCTTTTTGCCGAATACTTTTAATGCACAAGATGCAGTTGGGGCTTTCGCATTTTATTCGAGATTAAAGATAGCAGCTATATATTTATTAAGATATATTTATTTACTGGTGCTTGATAATCCATTATTAACTTTATTATTACCATTAGGATTATTCTTTGTTGCAAAAAGGTGTGTAAAAAATTATAAGTATTTACTTTTAGTGTTAATTTCAATTGGCTATCCTCTTATAGCAAGCGTAACAGCTCCTAATTTACGCCATCATGGAAGATATATTATTCCTTTTATTCCAGTTTATTTTATTATTGGTATATGTGGAATAAAAGAATTTTTGTATAAAGTTAGAATGAATAGAAAAGCTATATTTGTTTCAATAATTTCGACATTCATTTATCTGATAATAATGCTGGTTAATTGGGGATCAACTTTTGGATTGAATGTAAAGAATATAAATGATATGCATATAAATATTGGGAATTGGGTAAATGAGAATATTCCAGAAGATTCAGTAATAGCATTAAATGATATTGGAGCGATAACTTATATTTCCCAAAGAGAGATTATTGATATGGTTGGACTAGTTTCTCCTGAGGTTTTAGAAGTAACTGAAGGTTTATCGAAAAAAGAAAGAGAGGAGCCTTTATGGGATTATCTGATTTCTCAAAAACCTGATTATTTAATTATATTACCATATTGGTACCCAGAGATATCGAAAAAAGAAGAATTAAAAGAAATTTACAGAGTAAAACTTGATAGATACACTATTGTTGATGGTGAGATGGTAGTATATAAGGTGAATTATTAAGAAATGTTTAATGTCTTTAGTCAATAGCAAATAAAATTATTCATTCCTATATGGATAAAAGTCAAAGTTCATTTTGTATAGATTCAAAACATATAAAGTTATTTGCTTTGGTGATTTTATGCATAATATTTGTATTATCTTTTACTAGAAAGATTAATCTGATTAATTCGGATTTAGGGCGACATATTAAAAATGGTGAGTTAGTTTTTGAAGATTCGAATTTATTAAATTCAAATTATTATTCCTATACAGAACCTGAATATGAAACGATTAATCATCATTGGGGAAGTGGGGTTATTTTTTATTATTTAAATAAATTAGTAGGTTTTAAAGGATTATCGATAATCTATACCTTGTTAAGTACAATTATTCTATTATTATTTATTTTTTCTAGTAAGAGAAAGAAAAAATTTATATTAGTGTTTTTTCTAGCATTATTGAGCATCCCACTTATTACTAGCAGAGCAGAAATCCGACCTGAAGGATTAAGCTATCTTTTCTTAGGAATTTATTATTATATTTTAACAAAATATAATGAGGGCAAATTAAATTATAAATTTCTATATATCTTTCCATTTTTGCAAGCATTTTGGGTTAATCTTCATCTGTTTTTTATCTTGGGATTGTTTGTTATTGGAGTTTTTATCATTGATAGCTTAATTAATAGTAAAGACAAGTTAAAACAATTAGTTATAGTTTTTTTCTTATCATTGCTGGCTTGTTTGATTAATCCAAATGGACTAAGAGGTATATTGGCTCCGTTGAATATTTTCGACAACTATGGATATATGCTTGCTGAAAACCAATCAGTATTTTTCATGCAGAAGAGATTTTCGAGTTTCTTTTATATACATTTTGAATTATTAATTATTTTAACAGTTATATTAATTTTGTTATTAATAATTAAGAAGAAATTTATTAAATATTTATCTGAAGCCATTTTACTTATTGCATTTGGTATTTTAGGTATAAGAATGGTAAGGACATTTCCTCTTTTTGGGCTATTTTTGATTTCTTGTGGATCAAATATATTAAATGAATTAAGTGAATTATTATCGAATGAACTGCAAAGTTTTTTAGAGAAAATATTAGTAATGTTGTCTGTAATTATTATAATTATTTTTGTTCTTATACCAAATCAATACTTCTCTATATTTAATTACAATTCTGGTATAGATCTGTGGGAAAATAATTTATCTTCTAGTGAATTTTTCAAGAAGAACAAGCTAACTGGTCCAATATTTAATAATTACGATATTGGTGGATATCTTATTTATAATCTATTTCCTGAGGAAGAATTATTTGTTGATAACAGACCTGAAGCATATAGTGTTGAATTTATGGAAAATACTTATATCAAAATGCAGGAAAATGAAGAAAGATGGAAAAAAATTGATAATCAGTATAATTTTAATGCCATATTTTTTTATAGACTGGATATGACTCCATGGGCACAGGAATTTTTGATAAAGCGGGTAGAGGATGATGATTGGGCACCGGTTTATGTAGATGATTGGACAATAATTTTTGTAAGGAGAGTTGAATCTAATAATACTATTATTAATCAATTCGAAATTCCTGAGTATGTTTTTGGGAAAAATAAATATTAAAATTTTATAGAATTTGTATCATGAAGCTGAATAATGTATATTATTCTATATTATCAAAGATAATTTATGAATAAAAAATATAAAAACCTCTTAAAAGAATTCATCAAATTTAAAAGCGTCTCAACATCAGATGAATTTAAATCTGAAATTGAGAAGACAGTTGAATGGCTAGAAAGAACATTTAAAAGCAAGGGATTTAAAGTTAAAATAATTAAAGGTTATGATAACCCGGTTGTATTAGCAGAGTATATTCAGAACAAAGAATATGAAACAGCTTTAATCTATGGACACTATGATGTTCAACCTGCTTCTGAGTCAGAAGGTTGGAGTTCTGATCCTTTCAAATTAACAGAGAGATCAGGAAGGCTTTATGCAAGAGGAGTAGTTGATAACAAAGGGCAGGTGATGATCCATATTATAAATATTTTTAATTTAATTGAGAAAGGAAAATTGAAATATAATATTAAATTCTTTATTGAAGGGAATGAAGAGACTGGGTCTCCTAATTTAGAGAAATGCATTAAAGATAAAAAAAAGTTATTGAATTGTGATTTTATAATGATTTCTGATGGAGAGATAACTTCAGATTATCCGGTTGTTGAAGCAGGTTTTAGAGGAGGTTTTAATTCTACTTTGAAGTGTATTACTTCAGATAAGGATTTACACTCAGGTTTATATGGAGGAGCTTCCCCAATTGCTTCACATGAATTGATTAAAATTATTAATAGAATTTATAAAGAGAATGGTTCTATTGCTATTAATGGTTTTTATGATAATGTAGATGATATTGGTGATGAAATAAGAGAAATGAATAAGAATATTCCATTTGATTTGGATTATTATAAGAAGCTATCTGGAACTAAGGCTCTTGTAACTGAAGATAATAATGATTTTTATACACAGACAGGTCTTAGACCTGCAGTAGTTGTAACGGGTTTAGATTCGGGTTATACAGGAGAGGGGTACAGGAACAGTATTCCTTCTTATGCAACTGCAAAGATTAATTTCAGATTGGTTAAATCTCAGGATCCTAAAATGATTGTCGAATTATTTAAGAAATTTATTAAAAAGCAGGTTCCAAATTATGTTGATTATAAATTGGATATAGCAAGTCCATATTATGGTATAAAACTTAATTTGGATAACGAATATATTAAAACAGCAAGGAAACATCTAAAGAAAGCATTTGGTAAAGAACCTCTTGTTAAGTTCTGCGGAGGAGGTCTGCCTATTGTTACATATTTTAATGATATATTATCCGTTCCTCAGATATTAGCACCTCTTGCTAATGAAGATTGCGGTATGCATTCAGTAGATGAAAATTATAATCTAAAGATAGTTAAAAAAGCTTTGGATTTTAGTGATAGTTTTTGGAGTAAGTCATTTTAAATAAAAAATGTATTTGTTTCAAATAATACTCTCTGCTAAACTGTGGGTGTATATTTTTTTAAATTTTCTCTCATGAAAAATCCTAAAAAAAGTAAAGGATTAAAAATAATCTTAATCATAAGTGGAATAGTTGTTTTTTTAATAGGTCTTTTGTCTGTTGGTGGATACTTGTTATATAGATATGTATATCTACCAAAGAAATCAAAGGGTTATGTTTCTTCTGTAGAGGCTAATTATTATGAAAGTAAGACATTACTTAAAAATCTAGAAGAAGATATACCGAAGTTATTAAACTTAGATGATAAAAATATTAAGACAGAAGGTAATTGGAAAGAGCTAGAGGTTGTTACTAATTCAAAGGATATATCTAATAATTTTATAAGCAGTATTTCAGAATATAAGGATGAGATACCTTCTTCAAATTCTTTAATTGCTGATTTAGATACTTCTTTACATAGGTATTATGATTTATCCATCAGCATAGGACAGAGGTATAAAGATATTGTTGAGTATGAAGAAGAAATTCAGCCTCATATATTTACAATTAATAACATTGATGCACAGTACCAGGAGATGTATGAGTATGATACAGAGGAAGAACTATTAACTATGTCTCAAAAATGCTCAGATTGGGCTGCGGAGTATGAAGAGTTAAAGAGTACTATAAATGATATTGAAATTAATGAAGATACTGATATAAAAAATCAGGTTATAAAAGATTATCTTGATGATATTGTTAATTTTTTAAATGAAAACGCGGAAATTACAGATGAGTTTATACAAGCGAGTATAGTAGGGGATGAATATCAGATTACTTTGCTTACATATGAATATGCTAAGTTGGAGTTGGAATTTTCAGATGCACAAAGTGAATATTATTCGGGATTTCAGAATTATGATAAGCAGATGAGGGAAAAGTTATTAACTGAGATATCTAGTATTAAGGCTAAGAAGTCAAATATTGAGGACAAAATGAAGGAATATAAATAAATATTAGAAGATTTATTATTTAAAATTTTTATAGACAAATTTATTCCTTTTATAATTATAATATGACAAGATTATATTATAATAATACTTGCTTATTATTATGAAGAATTTAATTCAAACGATAAAAAAAGAATTATATTCTAAACCTGCTCCTGGAGAGGTTTTAAATAATTTGACTGATAAGAAGTTAAATGAGTTAACAAAGAAATATAAGCATAATAGTGATGTGTTATGGTTGGGTACATACTTAGCAGATTTATTTATTTGGGAATCGAAGGAGGGGGGAAACATAAAAGATCATATCCCAATGGCTTTGAATTATGCGAAAAAGATATTTAAAAAAAATGATATTTCAGAAGATAAAGCTAAAATAATTTTTGAAATCATAGAAACTCATCATGGAGGAAAGCAGAAGTATATTGAATCAAAACTATATAAAAATGCTGATTGTTTTAAATTTTTAGATCCAAAAGGAGTATTTCATATATTTACTATGTTTTATAAAAATACGGAGGAAAGCTTTAAAAAGGCTATTCAATATGCAATGTTTAAAGTTGATGAAAAATATAAACTGATAGATTTAGATAAAGAATTGAAAGCAGAGGCAAAAGAGCTTTATGATAAATGGCAGTGGATTTTTCAGTATATGGGGTATGAAAGAAAAATACCGGATTTGTATAAATAAGAAGAATCATATTTTAGCGATTTATTATTTAAAATTTCTTATAAAACAAATATTGAGTTTTACAGTCAAATTTCTTCATTATTTTCTTCTGTATTTTTTATAAAGAGCTATATCTCCAAGATAACTATTATTAATTTTAAATAGACTTTTAACAAGATTCTATGTTTTCTCTAAATCTTCTTTGAAAGTTACTTGTTTTATTATTATTTATCATTAAATATTAAATCATTCACTTTTTTAAATATATCTTTAATTTCTTTTTTAGCTTTTAGGTTGGTTTCGAAGATAGGAGTCATATTTACTATTGATTTTATTATTTCTTGATCGTAACTGACTTTTCCTAAAAAATTATTTTTTGACTGCTTGATTATCTCGTTAGAAATATTATTATTTAATCCATATTTATTTATTACTATTCCATAAGGAATTTCGAATTGGTTTATTACTCGAATAATTCTATTCATGTCAGAAAACGATGATTTAGATGGTTCGGCGACTATAATTACATAGTTGCTGTTTACTATAGAAGCTATAACCGGACAACCAATACCAGCTGCAGCGTCTTGGATAAATATACTATCTTTTCTAGAAATGGAATTAGCATATTTTCTGATTTCAGTTACAGCTTCTCCTGACTCTGCTTCACCAGGTTGTATTTGTCCCTGAATTACTGAAAAATTATAATCAGTTTGAAAAATGCTTAGTAAACAGTTTTTTACGGATACCATTTTTATAGCATTATTCGGACATACTATCTTGCATAACTGACAACCTTCACATCTATATGAGATCAGTTTAGGATATGACTTTCCTTTTTCTAAAGCATCAAAGTTACATTTTTGTACGCATTTACCGCAGTTGTTGCATTTTGATTTATCTATTTGGGGTTTTTTAGTTGTACTGATAAATTTAGTTTTATCTGCTAAATTCTTATTACTTGTATCAATTCCTAGCCAAAGTGCTAAGTTAGGAGCATCAACATCACAGTCTATGGCTACAACATTATTATCTTTTGAAAAAAGAATAGAAATCATAGATGAGATCATGCTTTTTCCAACTCCACCTTTTCCTGAAGCTATGGTAATTCTTTTATTCATATAACAAGGTTTAAATTAAGTAATTTACTTAGATTTTTATTTTCAAAAAATCTCCCATTAGAATATATTTTTGCTAGTTTCTTATTATATGGTAGTTCCCCAATGATTGGACTATGATTATTTTTTGATATTTCTTTTATTAAATTAATATCTCCAATATCAAATTGATTTATTACAATATGTGAGGGTATATTTAATACTTTAAGTACTTTTAAAATTATATTTAGGTCATGCTTGCCTAAAGGTGTAGGTTCAGTGACGGCAATAGCTCTTTGGTTTCCTTCAAGTGCTTTAATGACATTACAATGAGTTCCAGCTGCTGTATCAAATATTACTAAATCGAAATTTTTGTAATATGATTCAAGATATTTTTTTGTCTGGGTTACAACAGGGCTAGTTTCTCGAATACCAGGTATTATTCTTCCTGTTGCAAGAGTAAAATTATCTGATAATTTGTTTATATAGATTTCTCCATTTTTTTCTTTAACTTTTTTTATTGCATTATGAGGACAAATTTCCCAGCAGACACCGCATGAACTACAAAGTGTCTTATGCAGCTTTGGGATAGAATCTTTTGATTTAAATAGTGCATTCGAAGAACAAGAAGATATACAAAGACCACATTTCTTACATTTTTTGGGGTCAATTTCTGGATAGTAGCAATATGTATTGCTACTAGGATTCGTTAGTTTATTAATTCCAAGTATTAGGTAATCATTTGGGCATTCAATATCTAAATCAACAAGAAGAACCTTCTTACCTTGATTGAGAGCTTTAAAAGCAATTAAAATAGCAATAGTCGACTTGCCAGTACCTCCTTTGCCACCTGTTACTACAATTTTTCTATTTTTCATTTTTTTCAAAATATTCGTTTTTGATGTTTTCTAGAGTATTTCTTTCTATTATTTCAAGATTTATTCCAGACGATTTTAATGTATTTTCAGCATTTGGCCCGATATTAGTTGTTAATACTTTGTTTATTTTTTTTTCTATCAGAAACTGAACTGCTGATATACCAGCCCCTCTAGATTCCTTACTTCCAGGATTTTCTAGGAAATCTATACTCTTTGTTTCTGAATCGTATACAGCAAAAAATTTACTTCTACCAAATACTTCCGATATCTCATCTTTTATGTCCTGGGATTCTATAGGAATTGCATATTTCATATAATTTAATTTTAAAATTTAAATAGTAAAGGGTATTTATTCATAATAGCATAAAATAAAAGATATATGAAACTAAAAATTAAGATTTAATTCTAGGATTCTAATATTATTTTTCTAAAATGTTTAATAACTGGTCTCTCATTGTTTTTTGTCTGGAATGTTTTCGAAAGGTGATATTAATAGACGAAGTCCACCTTTACCAGGAAGAATATGAATATGTGTTTGAGTAATGTGTTTGACACTGTTCATAAATACGACAGGATTTTCATCAAATCTTTTTTTTAGTTTTAGATTTTTTCTTTTTCTTAATAATAAAGAACACAGCAGTTATTACTGAAATTAAGAACAGTATACAGAGTGCAACGCCACCTACTATCCAATATATGTAATTTGTAGGAGGTGTATAGTTGATATTCTTATTGATACTTTCGCTGTATCCTGAGATTCCGGTTGTTGTTATATTAATAGTATTATCACCTTCTTTAAGAGTCAGTTCAATATTAAAATTACCGTTTTTATCTATTTCGATATTCTCTTCTATTTTTTCACCGTTTAATTCAACTTCAATGGTTGAATCCAAGTCTTCTACTGTTCCGGAAATTGTGTAATTATAAGTATCAATAGTTATTGAATCTTTTTCTAATGAGATTTGCATATTTGGCATTACCTCATATTCTGAAAATGAGCTGACTTCAAAAGATAGCTCTTTAGTTTCTTTATTATATTCAGCACTGCTGCTTATTTCTTCGTTGTATTCGTCATCTAAAGCTATCTTGATTTCATTTCCTACTAAGTTAATATTATAAAAAGTTACTAAAGCTTTTGAATTAAACTCTGATACATCTTGTGTATCTACAGTAACTTTTCCAGTCATAAAATTAAAATAATTATCAAGATCTTCGAATATTGACAAGAATTTATCATCAGATAAGTCTTTATCTTCAAGATATTTAATTTTTCCAAATTCAGCATCATCTATAGTAAGTTCACTTACTGTTTTAGAATCTTCTAATGTCATATCGGTGAATGAAGTCGTTTCTGAACCTTCTTTAGTAAAAGTGGATGAGATTTCGGTTTCTGAAACAGGAGCATATTCAATTTCAGGTTCAGATGTAGTTGATGTATTTGAGTTATTATTTGAGCTACCAGTGTTGTATGGTGTGCCTGTTATATTTACTTGTTGAGTTTGACCTGGTATTAATGAAAATGCTTCTGAAGGAGAAGGACTACTAAAGTAATAAGTAACATTATTTACTGTATACGTTGCAGAGCTTGCAAAACATTTGTAAGTATAACCTTCTATCCCATCAACAGACCAATTTGCAATCCCATTTCCATTAGTTGTTAAATAATTAATATCAGGTGCTGGAGGTAATTCAGTTCCAACTTTTGGAGCTGTTGATGTACAAGTGATAGGAACTGAGGGTAGACCTTGCCCGCTCGTATTCTTTATAATCACAGAAACGGTTGCATTTCCAGCAATAACAGGGGTTGAGAAAATGTTGAATAGTAAAATAGAAAGTACAAATATATTTATTATTTGAGAAAATAGTGTAAAATTATTTTTTATATTTTTAAACATTCTTATATTTTTTTAAAGATAAGCTATGAACGTATTAGTTATATAAAAAATAGAATATATACGCAATATATTTAGTTTGTTGATTAAAAGATTATTTATAATTAAAGAATTATTATAGAAAACATTATACAATATTGTTTTTAATGAAACTGTTTAACTTTCAATATTCTTTTAAAGAGAAATGAGAATTTATCTATTCATGTTTATAACCTTTCACTCCATGTTTCTCCGATAATTTTTGACTGGCATTAAATAGTTTTTTCTGTAAACTAAATGAGTTTATACAGCTCCATTTTCATTTTATTAACTATTTCTTCTATATATTGAAGGTCATCATTTTTTAATGATTTTTTCTGTCTAAATTAACTGCATATAGTTCTTCAAGGTTAAATAATGTTTTATAAATTGGATGGCTATGCGGGTCAAAATTTGGTTCATCTATTGCATAAATTAGCCCTTCAATATTACTGATGAATATACCAAGTGAATCCATATCCTTTGGCGGATTTTCTAATTGAGAGTTTATATGCATGTAAATTCTATATTTTTGAGTACTCATATAATTGAGAGTAGTCTAATAAAAAAATTATATCAAATTGGGAAATAATTATAAATAAACGGTATATGTTGTATCTAATTTATCTATATTCCTTTTCTAAAGACATTGGAATACATAGTTCATCTGCTTTTTCTGCAACAAACGCTTCCTTACAGAATAAAAAATTTTTATATAGGTAAGTATCTTCCGTATTTTTAGTGTAAAAGAAAAAAATATATATTGCCTAACATTGGGGTTCAGAGAAGTTTCAAACGTAGTGAGAAATTTAGATGGAGTCTGCAAGTTGTAATCTCTAAATCCTTGTTATACGTTTTTTCTGCAAGAAAAAATCGCCGAAGGCAACGATATTATGGGAAATAAAATTAGTCTCCATAGAATTTAATATAAGTATGAGTATTCTCTTTACATTTGTTTATTAGAACCAATATTTTTTTATGAATAATTTAATTTCTTTATCTTTAGTTTTATTTAAAACAGGTTTAAGTTCTATCTCTAGTAGATTAATCTGTAATTGATTAATCGTTGTATCTCCATATAGATCAATAAATCTTAAACAATATGAAGATAAATCTTTGTAGTCTCGAATGATTTTCTCAATTAAATTATTCTCATCAATAACTTTATCAATTTCTTTTCCATTTTCATCTTGATAGATAATATCAAATCCAATAATTTATTAAAACTTTTGCTAATTTATTCTCAGTAATATAACGTATAACTAGTTACTAGCTGACATATTTTCGTAATTTGTACCAAATTATTTATACTATACGAACATATTCTAATAAAAGAATTTCAAATTAATTATTAGTATTTTATCATAATAGTATCTGTATTAAAATCGAACTGGATAAAAAGACTAATGATGTTAATTAGATGGAATATTACATTCGATTAGAAAATCTTCTAGTTGTTTTCTGTTATGTTTATTATTTAGTAAGGTGTTAAAAGGAGATGTTAATGAAATGTTTTTTATCTCAGGTAGTGGGAAAAAGTATTTTTTAACTTGTTGTATTGTTGTTGTATTTGGAATTTTTATTTGTCTATCTAAAATCATTTTTAACTTTGTTAGATTCTCATTCATTCTTTTTGTTTTAAAAGAGTCATTATCATTAACCTTTGTTAATTTAGTTCGATCTTTTTCACAGATCTTTTCTTTTATGATTATACTTTTTGGTATATCTTCTTTCTTAATTCTTTCTAGCAAGTTTTTATTAATATAGGGAATCGCAACTACCGCAGGAGATCTGATGGAGAGTGAATATGGAATACCCTGTTTAATAACTTTATTTGTTGGTATTTTGTAAATAACAAGTTTAGTATTTGTATTGTATTTTGATTTCGAGAAATTTCTAATTAATTTAGATGCCCATTCTAATAAAATATTTTCTTTTGAAAGGGTAATTAAGGACTTTTTCCAATTATGTGTAATTTCATAATAATTAATAAATTTAAATAGAATGTCTTTTGAAGAGTCATTGTTACTTATATTAAGTTTATGTTTATGGTTAAAATGAGGTAAAGTTATTCTTTTTTCAATATACTTACTTAACCATACAGCTTCATTTGAACCACCAGTTATTTTTTTACCTACTAGTTCTTCAGCTTTATTTAATAACTTATATTGTATATTAGATATGTGAAGTGATGGTAATGCAATGGCAGGCAATAAGTAATTGGTGATTAACTCATCTTGTATATAGGTCCAATGATATAGATATTTACCTAAGATCTTTTTTTGTAACTCTGCTCCCTTTTTAGTTAAGCTTCCAAAATAAAAAGAATAAGTATAATTATTCTTAATTATAGAGTTGAGAATGTTAGTGTTAATTTTTTTTAATTAAATATTTATATAAGGTCATTATCTCATAAATCATAGGGTTATCAATACTAATTAGTAAGTTGTATCGAAAGAGGGAATAATTATAAGTCATAGAAGGGTATGATATAATAAATAGCAAATGTTTAATATTTTTTATAAAGATAGATATAATGGAGTTACTTGTGTTTCCTAATCAAGTACCTGATAAAGCTTTAGAAAAAGCAGGAGCTCAGCATATAGTATATACTAGGAATATTTTTGGACTTAAAGGATCAGAACGAGATCCAGATTATATTTTCCCATTACATTGGGATTGTGTTCTTTCTCATAGACCAAATACGGGAGAAATAGCTGTAAGATTTTGTGGGGATCTAGTAGTTTATGCAGATACTAAGTTTGATCCAAATGCAATAGCTGAATCTTTAAATGGTGTATCATTAAGGGATATTATTCAAGGTGAGGTAGAGGTTCATGATGGTTCTATTGATGATATATTTGTATTAGAAATTGATATTGGAAGAGGATATTTTATAAAATTAGTTATTCCAAGTAAAGAGAGAACATTGCATGGATTGAAAAAAAGAATGGATCGAAGGGTTATTAGAGAAACTGAAATATGTATTCGAGATGAAATTTTGGTTACTAGTGAAGTTGATTATATTTTAGCACCTGATTATTTTTCTCCCTATAGAGGTATGCTTCAGAAAGAAGCACGTGGTGATTTTGATTTTCCTTATATTATAACTGGATTTTCTTTAGAATATCGTCATCCTGAAGGGCTTAAGGTTTCTATATCACTATCAGGTGATATTCCATGGGCTATTATAGGGGTAGATTTTAGGTATATTTATAGTACTTCAGTTAAAGTGATTCGAGTAGTATATAGAATACTTGCACTATCAAGAGGGTATAGTGAAAACGATTTACGTGAAGAGGGCTGGGCTTATGGATGATTTTAAGAACAAAGATTAGTAAAGTAAAAAAAATTTACGATGATATGAAGTTTTATTTAATGATATTTTCTAACTTTCGATATTCCTTTATGGGGAATGGTTAATTTGTCCAATTATTTTTATAACCTTTTACCTCATATTTCTCCAATAATTTATGACTAGCATTAAATAGTTGTTTTTGGAAATTTTGTATACTTGTTTCTATTGAAAATATATGTTTTCCGTTTTCTTTTATCCACTCAATAGTTTTAGTATCTATCCAGTCTTGAAATTTATATAAGTTAATGGATAATTTACCATTGGTATTAGATTGAACTAACAATACTATTTCGCCAGGTTCTTCTAGAAATGAGGTTTTCTGTTCTTTATAATTATTATCAAGAGTAATGGCAATATTAATTAAATCTAGCAAAGGATTTGATAGATAGAAGAATGAGAATTATATAGATTTTTTATTATTCCCTAGTGTAATTTCTGCCCAGATTCCTGCTGTTAGATTGTATTTAAAGATAAAATTCATAGATTCTTAAGTTTATTATGTTTCGTTTTTATATATCATTAAATTCATTTAAAAATAAGTCGGGGCGACTGGACTTGAACCAGCGACTTCACGGTCCCAAACCGTGCGTTCTAGCCAACTGAACTACGCCCCGACTCTTTTTTAAAAATAGCTTGTCAATTAAAAAACAGCTGAGCTAAAATAAACTCGATAATTCTAATATTCTTATGACTTAATTATATCAAAATATTTAGTCTTGAGTTTATCAAGAGAAATCATATGATTTTTTAATGCCTGCTTTTTTATAAAATCTATCTCTCTCATATCTACTTTTTTTGATTTTTCTTTCAATTAATCTTGCTTCTTTGATATTCTTATATTCTTCAAAGTATATAAGTTTCCATTTTTTATCTTTTTTTGTATACTTACTATTTTTTCGATTATGCTCCTTAAGTCTTCGAGTTAGATCATTTGTTGAACCAATATAAATATTACCTTTTTCACTTTTTATTAAATATATATGCCGCCGGTGAGAATCGAACTCACACGAGGGAAAAACCTCATTGGATTTTAAGTCCAACGCGTCTACCAATTCCGCCACGGCGGCATTTAAAGAAATAAATATTAATTATAATACAATTTTAAAGAACTTCTAATTATTTGTTTTAAACTTGATTTACATTTACTAGTTTTGAAAAAATATTCTCTTCTTCTAACATCCTTTATAGAAGAAAATGATTCATAAAATAATAGTATCAATGGTCTCTTCCGTTTAGTTGATTTTACTTTACCATTTGTATGTTCCTTAATTCTATTTTTTAAGTTACTTGTATATCCTATATAAAGTTATTTGTCTTTTCTGCTAAAGAGTAAGTATGTAAAATACATGGTTTGCCTTTTAAAGTAATTGGATTTTATCATGAACCACGTTGGGTTCATGATTACCTAAAACCTTTGTGGTTTTGGGTAAGTCCAACGCGCCTGCCTGCCGGTAGGCAGGTCTACCAGTTCCGCCACGACGGCAATAAATAAAATATAAACTTATAATTTTAAAGAACTTCTAACAAAGATTATCTTAATATTATACCATTATTATAAATGATATTGTAAAAAGAACTGAATACTTGATGTATGAAAATCTTGAGGTCACGGTGGGATTCGAACCCACGTATAGCGGTTTTGCCCGCCTGCCAGAGTTTCAGGTGACGGCGAGATTTGCACTCGCGTGTAGCGGTTTTGCAGACCGCTGCCTTAACTACTTGGCTACGTCACCTGAAACGGCGGGCAGGCAGACCGCTGCCTTAAACCACTTGCCTGTCTACCGATAGGTAGAGCTACGTGACCTGAAACGGCAGGTGGATAGACTGTTGTTTCAGAATTTGAACTAAAAAATTAATATATACCTTTTAAAAGATCTACAAGCTAAATTATTATACCTAATATATGAAAGATCCAGCAAGTATTATATAATTTATTGAAATTAATGATAAAATAAAGCTAATTATTAAATATATATTGTCTTTTA
>CAZNER010000022.1:0-27949 GCA_964572065.1 uncultured Candidatus Saccharibacteria bacterium | reverse complement strand
GCGTTTATAAGTAACTATAATAGGATTGAAATATATTAAAACTGCATTACAATACTTATCTAATTTATGTTTATAAGTAACTATAATAGGATTGAAATAGTGAATGGTTTCAAAGGTTAGTAAAGATTATCGGGTTTATAAGTAACTATAATAGGATTGAAATGAAAAAACTCCTCTTTATTTGGCGATTGGAACGAAGGTTTATAAGTAACTATAATAGGATTGAAATATAGAAGGATATTGTGCACATCCTTCTCCATATTACGTTTATAAGTAACTATAATAGGATTGAAATAGGGTTTTTTATAGTATTATTAATTATAGATATCTTGTTTATAATTAACTATAAATTATAATATAATAGGATTAAAGATAAAATTATATATATTAAAATTCTTATTCGTCTAAGTATGAAATTTTAAATAAAACGACGAAAGATTTGAAAGGTATAAAATGAAGAAAATAAAGCATAGATTGAGAGATACTGAAATAGAAGTAAAATATAAATTAAAAGATAAAAAGGTTGTATTAGACTGGTTGAATCAAAACGCTAAGGAGATTAAAAACCGCTATATGGACAGAACCTACAGTTTATGGGATAGAATAAAAGCATTATCTCGTATGGGAGTATTTGTGAGAACCAGACAGGAAGGAAGTAAACATACATTTACCATAAAAACAAGAGATTTAAAACTTGTATCACGATATGCAGAACGTACTGAGTATAACTTAGAGATTGAAGATGCTTCTAGAATGGCAGAAATGTTGCGTATGATAGGATTAGAAGATATGCGAATATTAGAAAAATATAGAACAATGTGGAAATACAAGGTTTGTATTATTGTTATTGATGAAACTCCAATTGGAGATTTTATCGAAATTGAGGGTCCGAAACAAAATTTAGAAGAATTAATAAAGATTTTAAAATTGAAGGGGAAACGAATAACCCAAGCTTATTGGGATGTTTATAGAGATTATTGTAGAAAGAAAGGAATAGACGAAGAAAATAATTTAGTTTTTAACTAAAAATTTAATTATTAAACATAACAAGAAAATAAAGAATCTCTATTGTAACTTTTATAAATTTTGTCGTTTATATAAGTAACTATAATAGGATTTCATTCCTCCCCCACCTCAATCCCAGATTGCTTTAATCTTTTCTTAGCATTTTCTCCAATATTAATAGCTACTATTCTGTCGGCTTTTATATATCTTGCAAATTTAACTCCATGGCTTCTGCCTATATGATAAAAAGGATTTTTAACCACTTTCTTATTGATAGTTTTACCATCTTTTTCATCAATAATTAAATATTCGGGAGCACCGGCTTCTTCTATAACATTCCCATTCTTATAAGGATAAATAGTTCTAAATCCTTTCTTTTTCAAGACTGTTTTTAAATCTTTACCATTTATACGGGATGATTTTTTTAGATTATTTCTTGATGCAGTATGCCTCTTGGAGCCTCCTTTTATTTGTATTACTACATATTCTATTTCTTTTATTTTTTGAAGAATTAATTTCTGTAGATTTGAGATAACTTTATCTGCTTTTTTGATTTTAATATCTGTAGGAAGTGTTACTTCCAATTCCATAAATGTTCTGCCTGCAACTTTTCTAGATTTAATTGATGATATTTTAACCTCTTCTTTCATACAGATTTCCTTTACTTTATTTTCACTGTCAATATCTGCTGTATCAAGCAACCCTTCAAACACTTCTCTTGCCATTTTAGATGTTTCAAAGAGTATGTAGAGACCAATTAAGAGTCCGGCTATACTATCAAAGATTGGAATAGTGTTCGATATTAATAAACCAATTATTACAGCACTTGATGTTAAAACATCTATAAGTGAATGCCTGCCGTCTAAAACAAGAGAAGTACTATTTTGAGATTTACCTATTTTTATCTTGAAATATGATAATAATCCAGTTATTAAAGCAGATACAAACATAGTTATCAATGCAATTGTGTTTACATCTGTATTGAATTCTCCTGTAAATAAATTTGTAATACTTTCATAAATAATTCCTAAACTAGCAAATAGAACAAATAAAAAGACTATAAAGCTTGCTATGGATTCTGCTCTAAATAAACCATACGGATGTTTTTTTGAAGCAGTTTTTTCAGACAGTTTAATGCCTATATAGACGAGGAGAGAAGATAAGATGTCTGATAATGAATCAATACCTGAAGCAAGTATAGCTGTACTTGACGCTATAAGACCTATTGATATTTTAAGTGCTGCTAATAAGCAGTTTGAAATTGTACTTATAATTGCTATTTGTTTTTTATTCATAATTTGTATAAATTTATTGAAAGGGTGATTACCCTTTTAAATATATCACATAATTATTATTTAATCAAGAAAAGATTATGTTTCTTATATTATAATTAGACATAGATATTAGGTCCAGTAGAAATATTGGAAGTGAAACTTATTTACTATTATAAAGGATATTATAAATTTTTATTAACTCTTAATTATAATATTGGATATGGACTATCGTGTTAATAGAAAAATAGAAATCATTTAATATCTATTAAGATTGTAATAAAGATGAACGTATTAATTTTGTATTAAAGGAAATTTCTTACTATGATTAATTTTAATATTTCGTATTGCTAATTCCTTAAGAATTTTTATATTAGTACTAATTGGAAGTATATGTTCTCTTCTTCTTGAAAAAAGAAATATTGTGATGCATAAAAGATATCTTGATGCTAAACAACTTTTTAACTTTTTAATATTATTTATAATTTCTTTTAAAGAGTCCCCAATTTTTAAACTACCAATTGGATTACTTTTACCCATTTTCATAGTATTTCTCCATCCGGGGATTTGGGGAGAAATAAAGAATACTCCTCCGGGCAATCCTAATTTTTGTTGTGCAATATAATTTATATACTTCATTCTTTTTAATTCTTCAATTCCATCAAATCCAATTGGAATAAATTTCGGATCTTTCAAAGATCTATATAGATATGCAGCTGCTTGTAGATTAATAGAAAATCGTTCTTGTTTATTAAGATCTCTTCCAAAAACAATAAAATAATCTTTTTGTTTTATGATATTTAGGAGTTTATTAAATAAGTCCATAAGCTCAGGTATTTTTGTACGGACTTCTTTTGTAGCATTGGGAGGTAAAACTAGATTAAAGGATTCTATTGATGATTGAATTTTATCATAGTTTGCATTACGAACTAATTGTGCTTCTATATCATTAAAAGATACAATAGTAGAGCGAATTTTGGTATCATGTATTGCTGTTATATGTTGAAAATGCCCAAGATGTATAAGTCCATTAGGAGCAATACCACAAATAGCTAATAATTTGTTTTTATTATTAGGAAGGGCTCTTGCATTAAGTACATATTTATATATCTTTGTATAAGGTTTGTATCTTTTACCGAATAAAAAAGACATAATTTTTTTGGAGGATTTGTCGGCACCGTGATATTTACATGGAAATGAATAAGATTTCTTTATACCTATTAATTGTTTTCCCCAACCATCAGTAGCACGATCTAATTCATATAATCTTGGATATAAGAGTTGTTTATTATCAACTTTCTTATTTAATGAATAAATTGTTGCTGGTGATAAACTCAACATAATATATATAACGAGTGTATATTGTATTATAAAATAAACGAAATGTAAAAATACAAGTTTAAACCAGGAAAGCAATAAATTAGGAAATATAAAAAGGTATTTTAAGTTATTAAATACTAATTATATTTAGCTTTCAAAATAAATTTGATTATCTCTTGAATTGGATATGAAAGAGACTACTCAAGTCTATAAGTCACTATATCAGGATTGAAATTTTTTAGCATAAAATTATTCCAACTTAACACATTCACCAACTTGTATTTGCTCTGGAAATTCTTTACGAAGTTTCTCAATATCATCATCATTCATTCCCCAATTAACAGCTTCTAAATTTTCTTTTAAATGCTGCTTGTTGGAAGTTGTACAGACTACAGTTATATTTGGCTGGCTTGTTAGCCAGCTTAATGCTATTTGAGAAGGAGTCATGTTATACTTCTTACACATTTCGTCAACTATTTTATACTTCCCTTTTAAAGTTAATTTACCAGCTCCTAGGGGACGATATGCCTGCAGTATTACATCGTTTTCCTGACAATATCTTACAAGTCCGCTTGTTTCTGATTCACGAGTCATTAAATTGTAATAAACTTGATTGGCGACTATTGGATATTTACTGTTATCCTGTGCTTCTTTTAAGCTGTCAGTGCTGTAATTGCTTACGGCTATATTCTTTGCTTTTCCTGCATCAACAAGTTGATTAAATGCCTTCATAGTTTCTTTAATAGGAACATCTTGATATCTTATATGATGGTAGATTATGTCTATATAGTTTGTTCTTAATCTATTAAGACTTTCATCAAACGATTTTAAGACATTATCATAAGTTGAATTTTCTTTTCTTATTGCAGTGCATAGGATTATATTTTTACGGTCATATTTCTCAATTGCTCTACCAACTAACTCTTCGCAGTATCCATCTGCGTAATTTTGCGCTGTAAATATTAACTTAACTCCCATATCAACATTCATTTGGATAGTATTAATATCTTTCTTATCGTCATTACTTGGATCTTTTTCTTTTGTTCCGCCCATTAACCAAGTTCCAAGTCCGTATATTGGCATTTCAAAACTGCTTTTAAGTTTTTTAAAAAGAATTTTCATATCTTTAATCTAAAATATTATTTTAATTAACCTTTGTATAAATTATCAAGTATGTACCGTCATCTAGTTTAACAACTCCCGGATCTGCCCCCTGAACTCTTTCACCTTCATCCTGTACCCAATTATAACCATCAGTAGAGAATGCGGAATCTGAGCCATTATAAAATCTGATGCCACCGTCATCTTCTATTACATCACCTAAAAATTGCATATCTAATGTAATCTCATCAACTAGTTCAAAAGCTAGTCCGTCTTCTGAAGTTGAGTGAACACTTATTGGATTTTCATTTGGTTCATTTTCAAATGATTCACCATGTTTAACCGTATAATGGTGCCACATGTCATCAAAATAAATCACAGCTGGATCAAGGATTATTTCATCTGTTAAAAGCTGCTGTCCTTCACTTAAAAATTTAGAGTCGATTGAATCACCAATTGCTGAAAAAAGCTGAGGATATTCTTCTCCTACTTGATGATATGTGAAATATAATCTAAATCTACCTTCTTCAAGTTCAACTAATGTTGGATCGCATCCATTAGGACTCTCACCTGCACTAAGTCCTGTTATATTTACTGGCTTTACACTTGACCATGTTTTCCCATTATCTTCAGAGACTGTATATGCAATGATATCAAACATATCCTGATTAACAAATGAGAAATATTGAAAAGTTGCTATGAGTTTATTATCAGAAGTTACAATTAAATTTGCTACACCGGAGTGTTCAAGAAAAAGCTTTTCATTTGTAAAATTTAAACCATCTGTAGATTCAGAAATGTATAACCCGCTGTACCATGGTCCTTTATTTTCACTATTGGGATTATCTTGAATCCAATTTGGGATAGCTTCAGTTTCTTCTTTAAAAATCATGTCTTCTTCTAGATTTGTTGTGTCTATATCAGATGAGAGTTTTTCAGCTATAGTATTGTCAGTTTTATCAGAAATGTATTTGCCTATAAAATATGCAGATATTCCTACAATTATTATTAAAACTAAAACTATAATTACTGCACCAGCAATTAGTAACATTTTTTTCTCCTGAAAAGATCCTGTGGTTTCAGAGTTAGATTTTGGAGATTGATTTTCATGCATGTTGATATTTACTTATATTATGTTCTTCAATATAGCATAAATGTTAATTAAAAAGAATATGGTGTTTACTTTGTATTTACTGTACGCACATCTGAGATTTAATGATTTTAAGATGGGGTTGCCACCCCAAACCCCGTTCGGTACTTTTTGACACCAAAAAGTACCACAAAAAGTGCTGGAGTCTTTCAGTTTGCTGACGGTAAACAATCATAATCTAAAATTTCCACCCAAATGAAATACTCCAGACCTCGATCTTTTACTATCGTATATTCGTATACAAAAATTCTTTAATTTTACTTCATTTATGTATATTCGGTACATATAATATATGAACTTTTACAAAAAAGTTTCTTAGAAATATCTTACAAATAGGTTTTATTAGAATTTTATTTAAATAATAACTCTGCTATACTATTTTAGAATAAATTATTAAAATATAGAAAATGGCAAAACCTACAAAGCATGCACCTTTAATATGTATCATAATGAGCATATTGGCAGTAATAGGGATTATTTTAAGTCTTTTATTATCTAGTCCTTTACCAGCAATTTTCCTGCTTTTACCTACAGTAGTTTATGAAGTTTACAGAACAGAGGGAGCTTCAACTAAAAGCTCATCAATTATCATTCTTGTTGTTTTGATTCTTGAGATTGTATTAATAATTTTTAACATCGATATTGACTTAGCTGGATTTTTAGGTGAAGATACTAAATATATTGCTGGTTATGAGATTAATTTAGGGGTATTGACTTTAGTTGGTCCAACTCTTATAGCAATACTTTCAATCGTTTTATTTATTAGAACAAGAGGAGTATTTACGAGATGGCTTGCTGCTATTGTTTTCATTACAGCATTTTTTATTATTTATGAACTTGACCCGGAATCTGTAAAAGAGCTTCTTAGATTTGGGGTAGATAAAGCTTTGGATAGGTTGACTTATATATAGATATAACTTAAATTAATGCATTTTGTAATTATCATATTGTCAAGAGTTATTAATTAAAACTTTTTTTTAATTTCGGTACCTTAATATTTTTGTAAAGCGTTGATGTATAAAGTATCTAAAGGTGAGTATTCAGTCATTATTTTTTTTGATTCCATTTTCTTTGAGGAAATTTAATGTATATTCAAGAAGCTGATCTGCATACTTTTGATCATTATATCCTTCATTTAATAGTAGGATTAATATTTCTACTGATTAGGTTGCACCAAGAATAAAACAGAATAGCATTTTTCGTCGTAAGTTTTAAAAATTAATTCAAGATTGCACAATTCAAAAAATTCCTCATATCTATGGTTTGTTCTATAATAAAATGGTATTCCATACTTAAGCCATTTAATAAATCTTAATACACTGTTCCCCCAGATTTCACCTAAATGTGTCATAGTATCCTTTACGCAATGAAAGTTTATTCCGAGTTCATAATTAGTTACTCTTCTGCATTCTTCAAGAATTCGGAGGATACTAGATTTATCAGCACAGTCGAATAGATGGTGGGTTATGATTACATCAAAGGAGTTATTATCAAAAGGTATTCTCCTACCATCTGCTTGAATGAAATGCGGAGTACTATCTAGATCAGAGGGTTGTGATAGAGGTGTCATATGTAAATCGATAAAAGTAAACTGGTCTTGACCTGGTTGTCTATCTGTACATATTTTCCATGTTTGGATGAACTCATGAGTGGATTGCTCACCAGCAGTTCCTATGATAAGGATTCTAAGGCTTTTTCTTCGTAATAATTCCTTAATTTCATAATTTTTAAAGATAGCTTCATATAAAGCAGAAATTGAATCTGAAGGGGTTCTAAAGTCATTAGGAGTAGTTTCATAACGATTATAGTATCTATCCCAATCTGTTTCCATTTTATTTAATTTTATCATAAAAAATAAAAAATGAAAGGAAAATCATGATAATAAAATTAATATTAAAAGTAAAATAAATATTTTGATTTTTATAGCAGTAGCTATTTTGATATGAACATTAGCTGAAACGATTAAGCTGGTTAAAATGATTATAGATGAATTGAAAGATTAGGAGTATTCTTTCTCATATTTATCTAGTATTTTTGAAACCTTAGTGAAGTATTTTACTACATTTATTATTTCTTTTTTTGTAAAATTGCTTGAAATTTCATTTTTGAAATTATTTATTGCTTGAATTGACTTTTTTATTATTCTTCTAGCTTTTAGGGTTATTTTTAATTTCTTCTTCCTTTTATCTTTAGTTTTGTTTGCTTGAATAAATTTAACATAACCTTTATTTTCAAGCCAGCTGATTCTCTGACTGAGATTAGCAGCAGTTGTGTCTATGTAATTTAGTATCTCTGTCTGAGTAGGAGAACATAGAAGATTGATAGCAGAAAGTATCTTTAGATTCATGACGGATAATTCAGTGTCTTTTAATATCTTTCTCTCTACAATTGAATCATATCTTTTGACAACATTATTGGGTTTCAATCTCATCGCTTCGAGTAGATCTTTTTTAGAGTATTTTTGAATGTCAATGATATCTTTTAGGTTTTTAGCTTTTTCAATTTTATAAAGTAGGTCTGTTTGACTCAAAATATTTAATATGTTAATATTTAATTAGTTAAGTATATCAAGAAGTTTTGTTAAAGTAAAGTTAATGAAAACAATAGAAGTTAAAAATTTAAAAAAATATTATAGTAAGACTAAGGCTGTAGATGATATTTCTTTTAATGTAAAAAAAGGTGAGATTATTGGGTTCCTTGGTCCAAATGGAGCAGGCAAAACAACAACAATCAGATGCATGATGGATTTTATAAAACCAGATAGCGGATCGATAGAAATATTTGGATTTGACTCCAAAGAAGATTCTGAAAGGATAAAAAAAGATATAGGTTATTTATCAGGCGAATTGAATCTTTATACTGAGTGGACTGGCAGGGAACATATAAAATTTTTAAAAGGGCTGAGAAAAAATAGCAAATTTGATAATAAATTAATAGAAAAATTAAATTTTAATCCAAATGTTAAAGTAAAAAGTCTTTCTACTGGAAATAAGCAAAAATTAGCATTAATTATTGCAATTATTCATAATCCTAAATTACTAATACTTGATGAGCCTACAACTGGATTAGATCCCTTACTTCAGGATATTATTTACGATGTTCTAAAAAAGAAAGCAAGAGAAGGGGTAAGTATTTTTATGTCATCACATAATTTGTCTGAAGTTGAAAGAGTTTGTGATAAAGTTCTAATTTTAAAGCAGGGAAAAATTGTTGATAAAGAAAGTATTTCTAAATTAAAAGAAAAACGGCTTTATACAGTGTATGTTTATTTTGATAAAAAGGTGAGTGAAAAGGAAATGAGGACAAGAGATAAAGATATAGAAATTAGAAAGAATTTTGGGGATGGTTTTATGCTAAGTGTAAGAGGAGATATTAAGCCTTTATTAAAAAAATTAGAGCAGTTTAAAATAAAGGATATTGAGATTAAACATTCAAATTTAGAAGATATATTTTTAAAATTTTATAAGTAATATGTTAACACTTATAAAGAAAACAATTTATTTGCATAGAAAAAAGTTCATAGCAATAAGTTCTATTTGTTTACTTATGATTTGGATGTTTGTTGCTATTTTTCCTTCAATTCAACAAGAGGCATCAGAAATGTCGAAACTAATAGAGAGTTATCCTGAATCATTTTTAAAAGCATTTGGAATTGAAGGCACTGCTTTGTTTACAGAATTTGAGTCATTTTTATGTGTTGAATACTACAGCCTTATGTGGCCACTACTTTCTATAATACTGATTATATCTCTTGGGGCATCAGCAATAGCAGGTGAGATGGATGATAAAACAATGGACTTCCTTCTTTCGCAGCCGATATCACGAGTTAAAATATATATTAGTAAATATATTTCGGGTTTGTTTACTGTTCTAAGTTTTATTTTCCTTTCGATTATAACAATCATACCTATTGCTAAATTTTATGATATTGAAGTACATTTAAGTAATTATTTTGCTATATCTATGCTAAGTATTTTATTCTCGTGGGCTATATATAGTTTAAGCTTTATGATTTCATCATTTTCTTCATCCAAAAGTTTGCCGTCTTCGATTTCTGCAGGTGTCATTGTAATTATGTATTCTGCTAATCTTGTTGCTTCGCTTAAAGAATCATTAGAAAATTTGAAATATATATCGTATTTTTATTATTTTGATTATAGAGCGGCCTTATTGGATAATGAAATAAGTCTTGAATCAGTAATATTTTTTGGTACTTCAATTATTTTGTTTACACTTATTGGATTTTGGATTTTCAAGAAGAGGGATGTAGCAGTTTAGAGATTAATTAAGGGAGAAACTCTTTGATACCAGTTATTTGCTATTATTGCATATCCACTGCTGTTTGGATGAAGAGTATCGTACATTAAGCTTGTTTTTGCTTGTAAAGTTGACTCGTCATAAAGACTGTCCCAATTAGAAGTGAAATAGCCATCTAATCCTTTACCTGAAAGAACTGAATTATATAATGATATTGCAGCTGATCCCCATACACCTTCATAATTATTTGGTATAAATGCTGATACGATAACTTGCGGATGGGAATTATCTGGATTTGTATAAGCCTTACATATTGAATTTATTTGCTGAACCTCGTTAGCTGTTTGATTAATTACAGCAAATATTTCTTCTGGAGTTGATTCCGTTGTAAGACCTTGATTTAGATCATTACCGCCAACCATTAATATTACTATGTCCGGATTATTTTGGCTCAGCCAAGTGCTGACATTTGCTAAAACTTGATCAGCTCTATATCCATTTACTCCTTGATTTATTATTTCAACTTTACCTATTCCATAAGCTGAATCTAATTTAGATTGCAATTGGACTGGATAAGTATATCCCGTGCCTGTATACGGATATCCATTTGTAACACTATCACCAAGGCATAGTATGGTTTGAGTTTCAACTTGAGGTTCTTCTTGATTATTATTTTCATTTGTAGTGCTTGTATCATCATTATTGCTGCCATTTGATGAATCTGTATTTCCTGTAGGTGTTCCTGTTTCAGGGGTAGTATCTGGTTCTGTATTTAAATTTGTATCGTCAGCATTTTCAGATGCTTCACTAGTATTCGAGGTATCTTCACTGTTAAAAGATACTTTAAAAATTTTTGTATCCAAGGAGTTAGTATATGACCAGATATTTATCAAAAAATAAATAGATGTTAACAATAGTACAGAGGAATATGTGACTGATGCAATTATTAATGATTTAATTAATCTCATAATGAGAATAGCAAGGGTTTTATTTAGTTTAAATATACAAGAGATACAGGATTTTATCAAATATTTCTTGAGTTTGGACACTGTTTTGAATATAATCAAATTATGGTATTTGTTCGATTATTGTTGATTTTATGCACTCGTAGCTCAACTGGATAGTCCCGAAATATGAGCGCCTGTAGGCCAATGGATAGACCGTCGGTCTTCGGAACCGAATGTTGCAGGTTCGAATCCTGTCAGGCGCATATATTTCGGGATCGGAACAGGGGGTTGGGGGTTCCGCCAATAGGCGGACAGGCAAATCCTCTCAAGTGCAGAATATATATGTTATTTGGTGTATAATATGAGTTAAGAATCGATAATAGGAATGAATTGTTTTGTTTATATAATTTATAGTAAAAAGATTGATAAGTATTATATTGGATGTAGTAACAATCCCAAAAGAAGGTTAAAATATCACAATTTGGGAAAGGGAGGAGGAAGAGCATATACGAAAAGAGCAAAATATTGGAGATTAGTATATACGAAGTTATTCTATGAAAGAAAATCTGCATTGGAATATGAGAGAAAATTAAAAAGAATGAAGAGTAGAAAATATATAGAAAGTATTATTAAAAGTTGAAACGAATCTAATAGCAAAAGACTCTTATCCCGACGAGGTCGGGACGTGAGTTCGAAGATTAAGAAGTAAATAAAAAGGGGGTGTAGCTCAGTGGTAGAGCAATCGACTCTTAATCGATTGGTCGTGGGTTCGAATCCCACCGCCCTCATTTAAAAATAATAACTGGCTCTTATCCCGATAGAATCGGGATCGGGGTTCGATTCCCCGGCGCCTCACGTAAAGTTATAACGAGTTTAAGATTTTACGTAACTAAGTGTGAGTAAATTTTATGTGGTAAGTTTTGGCAAAAAATCATGACTAATATATTTGAAAAATACATTAAAAACATCTCAGAAAAAGCTACTCACGAAGAGACTAGCGAGTATGGATATCGCACGGATTTTGAGAATTTGTTGAAAGTACTTTTCGAGGAGATAAATGTAAAAAGAATTGATCATGATGCAAAGGCATTTAAAGGAAGCAAACCAGACTATATTATCAGGAAAAATGATGTCCCAATTCTCTACATCGAGACAAAAGATCTCGGTACTTCTCTTGACCGAGTAGAAAAGTCCGAGCAGATGGCAAGGTATTACGGTTATGCCAATCTTGTTCTAACGGACTACGTTGAGTTTCGTTTCTACAGAAATGGTGAGGGTTATGAGAAACCTATCAAAATCGCTGAGTACAACAAGAAGTCAAAAGAGATTAAACCTAATCCTGAGAATTATGAGTACCTAGCCAAGACACTTCTCGATTTTACTCTTTCACATAAAGAGCCGATTAAATCAGGTCTGCATCTTTCAAAGATAATGGGTGGTAAAGCTCAGCGAATTCGTGACAACATTCTTCAACTTTTTGCGGAGGAAGAAAAGAACAATGAGGAACTGAAGAAAGTTTACGAGACTATAAAGAAATTGCTGGTACACGATTTGAAACCACAAGATTTTGCAGATATGTACGCTCAGACGTTGGTGTATGGGTTATTTGTTGCCCGTTTCCATGACGAGACTCCCAAAAGTTTCTCCCGTGAGGAAGCAAGGGACTTGATACCAGCTTCTAATCCTTTTTTGAGGCACTTCTTCGATCATATAGCCGGCCCCAATTTCAATAAAAGACTTGAGTACATTGTGAACGAGCTTTGTGAAGTTTTCTCGCATGCTGATGTTGAGAAGCTCATGAAAGATTATTACAAAAAGGACTTACTCGGCGATACTCAAAAAGGGCCTGATCCGGTTATCCACTTTTATGAGGATTTCCTGAAAGAGTACGATCCGAAGCTGAGGAAGAAAATGGGAGCCTACTACACCCCACTTCCTGTTGTTCAGTTTATTGTCCGCTCTGTTGATCACATTCTCAAAAAAGAATTCAAGCTCTCTGGAGGTCTTGCTGATACTTCTAAGCTTGATGACAAAACACATAAGGTTCAGATTCTCGATCCTGCGGTGGGTACGGGTACTTTTATCAGTGCGGTTATTGGCCAGATTTATAAGAAATTGTTGAGGTCTGGTCAGAAAGGTCGCTGGCACAAGTATGTTCACAACGATCTGCTTCTTCGTCTGCATGGCTTTGAGCTGATGATGGCTCCGTATACTATTGCGCATTTGAAGCTCAGTATGGCTTTCAAAGAAACGGGATTCAAGTATTTCAATCGAAGATTAGGTATTTATCTTACGAATTCGCTTGAAGACACAGAGATGCAGAAGGATATGTTTGCTTTTGGTTTTGCAGAGAGTATTGCAAAGGAATCCAAAGAAGCAGCCAAGATCAAAAAAGATACTCCGATTATGGTTGTGCTTGGAAATCCTCCGTATAGTGTAAGTTCACAAAATAAAGGGCCGTGGATTACGGATTTGATAAAAGCGTACAAGGAGAATTTGAATGAGAGGAATATTCAACCCCTTTCTGACGATTACATTAAATTCATCCGTTTTGCTGAGCATTTTATTGAGAAAAATGGTACTGGAGTTGTAGCAATGATTACAAATAACTCCTTTATCGACGGGATTATTCACCGTCAGATGAGAAAGCATCTGCTTGAGACATTTGATGACATCTTTGTACTTGATCTGCATGGCAATTCAAAGAAGAAAGAGACTGCACCAGATGGTGGTAAGGATGAGAATGTGTTTGATATCCAACAGGGCGTGGCTATTTCGATATTTGTGAGGAAAAGTGAGGAAAAAGAGGGTTTAGGGACAGTTTATCATGCTGATCTATATGGAAAGAGAGAGAAGAAGTTTGATTTTCTGAACAAAAACGATATGGGCAAGATTGAGTGGAAGAAACTAAAAAATCGTGATCCTCATTACTTCTTTGTACCGAAGGATTTTGAATTGATTGAAGAGTATGAAAAGGGGTTTAAGGTGGACGAGTTGTTTGGGGAATATACATCTGGAGTAAAAACACACAATGATAGAGAGCTAGTTAACTATACGTCTTTTGATACTAGATTTAGTCAGCGGTATTCTTACAAACCTTTTGATTCGCGATTTATTAATTACGATACTCAAAAGGTTGTCCGACATAGGCTTTCTGTAATGAAGTATATGTTGGAAGATGCAAATGTTGCGTTTTTACTCATGAGAAAACTTGTAAATACCGACGAGTTAACTACTGTTTTTGTTACTGAAAGTTTAAGTGACATTAACTTTTATGGTTTTCAAACGTATCATTTTCCTCTCTACCTCTACTCCGAGGACGGTTCAAAAATACCAAACCTTGATCAGAAAATCGTTGATAAAATAGAGGAATCAGTCGGCAAAGTAAGACCAGAAGAAATATTCGACTACATCTATGCAATTCTTCATTCCCCAACCTATCGTGAGCGATACAAAGAATTTTTGAAGATCGATTTTCCAACAGTACCATATCCTAAAGACAAGAAAATCTTTAACAAGTTGGTAAAAATTGGAGCCCAACTCAGAGAGCTTCATCTTATGGAGTCAGTAAAACTTGATAAACTGATTACAACCTACCCGGAATCTGGCTCAGATACAGTGGAAAAGATTGAATACAAAGATGGTCCTTCGACTGATTCGACAAGCTCACAGCGAGCAGGCTCAGGACGAGTTTACATCAACGAGGGTCAATATTTTGGCAAAGTACCTGAAATTGCTTGGGAGTTTTATATTGGCGGCTATCAACCAGCTCAAAAATGGCTAAAAGATAGAAAAGATCGGACTTTGACGAACGAGGAGATTGAGCATTATCAGAAGATCATTGCTACGCTGGTTGAAACGGATAAGCTAATGAAGAAGATTGATGAGGTGGTACCGAAGTGGCCGATGAAGTAAATTTGTTTTATTAAAAGATGAACAAGATAGGTAGTAAATTTTTGATAATTCTGTTTGTAACCACAGTAATATTTATCTGTGGTTACGGATTCTACGAATTTGTTGATGTTACCTGTATCGATTATTTTTGGAGTTACCTAAATAATCAATCAGTGGCAGTATTAGTTGCATTTCTACTGGCCCTATTTGGTTATTATGTTGGTTTTGAATATTGGAAGAAACAACATAAAAAGGAGCTATACGATCAGTATGTTAGGGAGTTTGTTGATTTTATAATACGATGGTATACCATCAAAAAGGATCAGACTAATTATAGGAAAAAACAAACGGTAGCAAATAAAAGAAGACGAAATGAAAAAGATGTTGACATAAAAGAAGAATTGTTAACTGAGGAAAGATTTTGTCATGAGCAGAAGATGAATCTTGATGGGGAAAGAAGTAAAGTGAGCGGACAGATAGACTCACGGTATCAATTATTGTCTCGTATGAGTGTAGCTGAAAGATCCAATCTTGGCGTAATAGAAAAGATATATAAAGAATATCATGATGAATTTGGGGCATATGAGGCGAAGAAAATTGGAGAATGTGAAAATCCGGAGGATTATGACGAAATAAATAAAAAGTGGGATGAATCATACAAGAAGATATTGAATTTAGTTACTGAATTAAAACTTTAAGATTGGTTAAATGCAAAAATCTTACAAAAACCTAGCGAAATACTATGACCTGTTTTACCAGAGCAAGGATTATCAATCCGAAATCGATTTCATTCTCGAATTAGTCAAAAAACATAAGATCAACAAAGAGACTGTACTCGATGTAGGTTGTGGTACGGGTACTCACCTATCCCTACTTAAATCTCATTTTCAAGTTCTCCATGGAATAGATTTAAATCAGGAAATACTTGAGATTGCAAAGAAGAAAGTTCCAAATGCAAAATTTGCGTGTGCTGGAATGTCGGACTTTGAGATCAGTCGAAAATTCGACCTGATAACCTGTCTTTACTCCGTTTTTAACTACAATATGGATGTAAAATCGGCCACTAAGACTTTGGAAAATTTCCGTAAACATTTAAATGTAGGGAGTATTTGCGTAATCGCCCTTTATAACGAACGAAATACGAGTAAGCAAGTTTCAATACATGTTGGTGAGAAGCAAAGCAGAAAAGCTGCAAAGATCAACCAATTTAAGTATTATCCAAAAGAAAGAATCGTAAAGTCTGATCATCTGGTATTTACAAAGGATAATGGGAATGTCGATTTTGATGTTGAGGTGGAAGACACTTTCAGGATTTTTGATTTTGATGAGATTGAAAAGATTGTAAACGAATCAGGATTTGATAAGTATGAAATATTTGATGGATTTGGTTTTGATGAGGCTACTGAGGAAACGAAGTACCCGGTATTAGTTTTGTTTAAGTAAATTATCAACAATTGAAATATGTCAAAAAATGAAATCTTTGATGTTGTAAACGAAAAAGATGAAGTGGTTGGGACTGCCTCACGAGAAGAGTGTCATTCGAATCCTGATCTCATTCATCATACCGTGCATTTTACTTTGATTGATCGTAAGAAAAAGAAGATTTATCTGACACAAAGATCTCTGGAAAAAGATCACGATGCTGGTAAGTATTGTTTCCTGGGAGAGCATATGTTGGCTGGGGAATCATATGATGAAGCCGTGAAACGTGGTGTCGAAGAGGAACTTGGGTTTGTGCCCAATTCTTTTGTTGAACTAGCTCACAATATCTTTTCATATCAAACTCAAACCGAATTTATACGCTTCTTTCTTGTTGATTGGTTCGGTGAAGAAATTAAATGGGACAAACGTGAAATGGAGAAGGTTCTATGGGTAGATGTTCATGAATTGGCTGAAGCAGACTATGACTACTCCAAAATGACTAGATATTGGATAGATAATATTGATTGGGATGGTTCGTACAAGCTTATAAAATAGTTATTACTTAGTATTTTTATGCACTATCCAACAGTAAATCCACAAAAATTATTAGAAAATCTAGTTCCAGCCATTCTTGATCCAGAAAATCTCCTGATTAAAGGAAATGAAAAGGAATTTTTAACAGGACTCCCATACAAAGAGGCCTTGGGGTCATTTATACTTTCTGTGTCGATGAACTATTCATATGGATTAAAAGGTGAGAATATCAGGTTCAAAATTCTTTCAGCCGAATACGAAGATGATAACAACGAAGACGGTGCAATCTTGATTGAGTTTGTAAATGCTGGGAATAGTATAGTGACTTACTTGGAGCAGGTTTCTGTTACTCCGCATCAAAAGGATGACATAACTACCGAATTGATCAAACAGATTAAGAAAAAACATAAGCACTATTCTGATGAGTACTTTCAGACTCATTCACTTATAATTTTTACTGACAAGATCGGAGCAATATCGGTTAAAGGAGTTAAGGATTTTCTACGAGACGAGTTTAAGTTTGGGTTTTACGCCATTTTTTGTTTAGAAGAAACGAAAGGGAAGATTTACCGTTATTCGATTATAAATTTGGACCCTAGCAAGAATCGCTATGGTAAGTTTTTCGTATATGTCAATACTTCAGATAAAACATATGAAGTATCGGACAGGGAGCTAGCTAAATATTGAGGTATTGTAGATTCTGAATAAATTCGAATATACTTTTGATACTGTTCATAGCATGGAATATGGTGTTCGGCCCAAGTCGTCCTACGCTCAATTGATAAAGAGAAATTGTTGGCTCTTATCCAGATTATATTGGGATCGGGGTTCACTTGTCCTGAACAGAGTTGAAGGAATTTCCCACCGTCCTCACCATACTTCGCAAATTTACGCTTTGCTTAAATTTGCTTCGTATGGCAGGTTAACTTTAATTTCCTATTTTACTTTATCCTCTTTCTGATCATACTTGGCCAGCTGTATTTTATAAAAGGTTTATCTTTTCCATTTACTATTATATTAAATCAACAGTAGAATTATATTCTGGTATAATTTCAATACTTATGAAAAATTCTGTATTGCATAAAATAATATTGATTTGCGGTATTTTTGCTAATATTCTTTTATTCATAGATTTAAATTTGTTTTCTGTCTGGCAATTTAAGAATGGATTAGATAATTATAATTATGATATTGCTTCTAAAAAAATCTCAAATCTCTTAAAAAAAGGACAGAATGATAAGTATATTGGATTAACGAATAATATTCCTCCAATAATTATTTTACCTTCTCATGAATTTGCTACACCGCAGGATAGCATTTGGATAGAAGTTTCTTCTAGCAGTGAATTAATAACAGGAATTTTTAAAGGTTATATTATTAGACCCGATGAGTACGATACTGATGATACTATTTATAAGTATTATCTAGGACTTGACGATTTAGGTGAAGAAGGGGAATTCGAGATTAAATTTCTTGATAAGAAAGAACAGGAAGTAACAAAGAAAATTTTTGTAGAAAAGTCAGAAATAAATGTACTAGGTATTTCTGATGAGAGAAAAGAAACAATCTTGCCAGATGGTGATTATTTAAATACAGTAATAGATAAAGAGTATGGTTTGTCATACAGTTATGAACCTGATGATCTTGTTTATCTTTCGGATTATGAAATACCTTATGTAAATAGTGATAAACAAATTAGATCAATTGTAGTGGAAGATTTAAAGAGAATGTGTGAAGATGCAAAAGAAGAAGGATATAATTTAGTTATTAATTCTGCTTATAGATCTTATCAAGATCAATTGAATCTTTATAATTATATTATTCAAAGATATGGTTATGGTTTTGCAGATGAGTCAGTTGCTTATCCAGGACATAGTGAACATCAGCTGGGAACAGCAATTGATTTTACCAGCAGTGCAGTTTTAAATGGGTACGTAAAAACATTCGATGATGCAAGTGAAAGTGATTGGCTTTTTCAAAATGCTTATAAATACGGGTTTATACTGTCTTATCCTAATGGAGGGGAAGAACACACAGGATATAAACATGAGTCATGGCACTATAGGTATTTTGGTATAGAAAAGGCGAAAGAAATCTACGAAAGTGGTAAAATACCAATAGAATATTTAAAAGAAATTAATAATTTTAAATAGATGAAAAAAAGAGTTCTTGTTGACGCAACAGCCTTAAGTGATCAATATAAAGGAAGGGGAATTGGTACTTATGCGCTAAATTTAATTCGAAGACTAATTCAGGATAAGAATTATGATTGGCATTTAATTGGTTTTGAAGATGTTAAAAATAAATTTAGTAATATAACTTTCCATTCTCTTGGAGAAGTAGAATTATCAACTCCAAAGAATTTTTTATTATTTAGAAGAAATTATATTCCAGTTATAAAAAAAGTAAAACCAGATTTATATTTTGCTCCGCATTTCGAGAGAGGTCTGCCGCTTGGTATTTGTAAAATTGCTGTAGCATTGCATGATATATCTCCATATTTATTTAAAAAATATTCATCAAAAGGGACTATTGCTAATTTCTTAAAAGGGTTAGTATATAAATATAACTTAAACAGAGCGAAAAAAGCAGATATTATCATTACTATTTCGAATTTTACTAAAAGTGAATTAGTAAGGGCTGGACTAGATAAAAACAAAATAAGTGTAACTTATTTAGGCTTATCAGAAGATTTTGATTTAGAAACTTTGAAAAAGGTCAAAGATAGAAAGAAGGTACTGGAAAAGTATAATATCAAGAAGCCGTACTTATTATATTATGGGGGACTGGAACCAAATAAAAACGTTGATAAGTTGCTGGAAGTATTTAAGATAATCATGAAAAAGATTAAAGTTAAACTTGTAATACTAGATAAGAATTTATATAGAGAGGGGAATCAGATTTTGGCTAAATCAAGGCGAGCTGAGGAAATAAAAAGAATAATTAGAGAATTAGATATTGAAAATGATATAATTCTGTCTAAATTTGTTAAATGGAAGGATTTACCTATTGTTCTTAATGAATCTGAAGCATTTGTTCACTTGTCATCATATGAAGGATTTGGATTAGGATGTTTAGAGGCAATGGCGGCTGGTAGTCCAGTTATTGCAGCAGATAAGTCTTGTTATCCCGAAATTCATGGAAGCGCTGCTGTTTTAGTAGATCCTAATAATATCAAGAAAGTGTCGGAAGAAGTAATGAAGATTATTAAGGAACCTGGTTTAAAGAGAGAATTATCAAATAAGGGAATTAAACAATCAAAAAAATACAGCTGGGAAAAATGTGCCAAGAGAACTTTAGAAGCATTTGAAGCAGTATTATAAATAAGATAAAAATTATTATGAAAAAGCTAAAGGTAGGTTACCTAATTAAATATTTTCATCCAATTAAAGGAGGTGCAGAAAATTATTTTTTAAATCTAGCAGTAAATAGTGCTAAACTTGGACATGAGGTTCACGTTTTTACAGGAGATAGAAAGGGAGAGGAAAAATTAGATGAGAAAGAACTGTCATATAAGGGGGTTAAAATCCACAGGTATCCTTTTTGGTTTGATCTAACACATTATTTCTTCTTTAATCCGACATTATTGAAAAATTTATTAAAAGCCGATTTAGACGTAATTCATGTATCGGGTTTTGGATTTATTTGGCATGATTTTGTATTAATATTGAAAAAATTAATTGATAAAGATAAAGTTAAATTTATTAATACTCCTCACGGTCCTTTTATGGCTTTAAAAGATTATAATTTCCTCCTAAAGATAATAAAAAGTTTATATACTTCAATGCAGAAAATATTTCTTAATTGGCTTTATGATTATGTGTTGCAGGACACGACTTTTCAATGGAGATGGATAGTTGGATATGGTATAGACAAGGAAAAAGTTAAGCTTGTTTCACCTGGTATCCAAAAGAGTGCAATTAATAAAGTTTTAGATGATAGATTTTTGAGTTCATTTAAAAAAGTAAATAATCTTGAAAGAAAGTTTGTAATTTCTTATTTGGGGAGAATAAGTGAATATAAGGGAGTTCAGCATGTTATTGAAGTATTGCCTGAATTAGTTATGAATTTCCCCAACTTAATTTTTTTGATTATGGGCAGAGATGAAGGGTATGTCAGAAATTTAAAAGTTAAAAGTGAAAGATTAGGAGTAAGGAAAAATGTTAAATTTTTGATAAATGTTAGTGAGGAAGATAAATATTACGGATTGGAAGTTTCTAATATATTTGTGTTTCCAAGCCAGTGGGAAGCATTTGGTATCGTACTGCTAGAAGCTATGACAAGATCGAATGCTATTATTTCAACTAAGACTGAAGGAGGTAATTTCTTTGTTACTGAAGGAGTAAATGGATATTTATTCGATTTTGGCGATACTGAAGCTCTTAAAACGAATCTATTAAAATTATTGAAAGATAGAGATAGATTACAGGACATGAAGGATGAAAACAAATCTAGAGTAAAGGATTTCGCTTGGTCGGAGATTTGTAAAAGGCAGTACTTTCCTTTATTAGAGTCGATTAAAAAGTAGATTTTTTGATATAATAGAGAAACATTAATTTATTACTTTTATGAGTAAAAAGAAAGACTTTCTGACAAGAGTTTTTGAGGTTTATCCTGGGCTTGTTGCATGGTTTGTTATCACACTTCCTATTTGGGGAGGGTTCTTATTTCCTAACTTTGTTGCTTATTTTATACTTGTATTTAATGCCTTTTGGGTTTATAAGTCTTTGTCTTCGGTTTTATTTTTTGTGATTGGTTATTTCAGAATCAGAGATGCTGAGAATACAAACTGGATGGCAAAGTTGAAAAATCTTGATAATTCTGAAGAAAGTATTGCTGAAATTGAGGAGAGGATAGAGGAATTAAAGCAGAAGAAATATTCAGATGCTGATTTTGATAGAGGCAGATTAAAGAAAATACCAAGATTCGCAAAACGCCTCTTATTTATAATTGGTAGGTTGAAAGCAGAGAAACATTTGCAGAATGAGATAAAAAAGTTAGATGAAATTGATGAGAGAAATTTATTAGACTGGAAAGAAGTAAGACATATTGTAATTATTCCATATTGGAAAGAACCAATAGAAGTATTGAGGAGAAATTTAGACAAGCTAGCAAATCAAACATTTCCAAATGAAAGGATATCAGTAGTATTGGGAGCTGAGGAAAGACACCCGCCAGCTTATGAGATGGGTCTAAAATTACAGAAAGAATATAGTGGTAAATTTGAACATGTTTGGGTGAATAATCATACCTTGCATGGAGAAGATATAGTAGGAAAAGCATCTAACATGGCTGATGCTGGGAAATTAGCGAATGAGAAAATTAAAGAGTTGGGATGGAATAAGGATAAAATTACAATAACAAGCTGTGACTGCGATACTCAATTTGATGAAAAATATTTTGCTTATGTGACTTATTTATTTGTTACTGATAAGGATAGATATACTCATTTCTATGCTGCACCTATGGTATATTATGCTAATTTCTGGAAGGTACCTTTTTATTCAAGAGTCGCAAATACATCTTTTACAATAAATAATATAGCAACATCTGCTAGAGCCGATAAATTTATCCAGGTTTCGTCTTACTCATTCAGCTGGAAATTGCTTGAAGATATAGATTTTTGGTCTGTTGATATTATTCCTGAAGACTTTCATATGTTTTTTAAAGCTTTATTTAAGCATGGTGATGATGTCATTACTATGCCTATATATTTAAAAAATCTTTCTGATGCTGCTGAATCTATTGGTCATGCGGGAACTATTAAGAACCAATATGAACAGGTTAAAAGATGGGCTTGGGGGGTAAGTGATCATGGGTGGATGATGAGAACTTTATTTAAATCAGATAAGAAGACTTTTTATATGTTCTATCGTGTTTTTCATACAATATTTGATCATTTGACATGGTCAATTATCTCATTCATATTAATGTTTGGAGCAAATATACCTACATTGATAAATAAAAAGTTCTCAAATACAGTATTTGGTCAAAAATTGCCAAAAGTATCATCTTTTATGATGACTATTGGGACTGTTACTTTCATTATAACTATAATACTGGATTTATTCTTAAAGCCAAGAAGAAAGGAGAAGGTTAGTATATTTAAGTTTCTTACCGAACAGATCCAGTGGATTACTTTTCCTTATGTAACTTTTATATTTGGAGCTATACCTGGACTTGATGCACAGACACGATTATTGTTTGGTAAATATATGGAATATAGGTTAACTGAGAAACACTAGTCTTGTATTTGACTCTGCTCTGGTTTGTTTAATATAAATATTTCGTGACCTTCAAATTTTGTATCAGGGATATAGTAGTTATTCTCTAGAAATGTTTCCAGTTGTTCTGATTCTTGAGAGTTATCACTTATGATAATAAGTTCTGGCTGTTTTGATTCAAGGTCAATTTTTACATTTTCGAAGTTAGATTCGGCTTGGTAACTTAATAAATATTTTGTTGGTGCTTCTAAATCGGCGATTTGATATATCCATGGATTATTTGTCCAAATATATATGAGTTTTTCATTAGGATAATTTTGAGCAATATAACTGTTTAATCTGTAAGTCTGGTAAGTATGCTGTTTAAAGAATTTTACATATAAGTTTGTATCGATTTTACCACTAAGATATTGGATAAAGTTAGAGTAATATTTTGTACAGTTAATGTTACTTGTTATTTTATTACCGTGAGAAAAGAGGTTGAGAACGAAAAATATTGTAAAGATATATGTTAAAAATCGATAAACTTTTATTTTGGTATTTGATTCTTGGAAAATTGTAGCAGCCAACAAAGCTGTATTAATAGAAAATATGGGTACTGCTTGTAGTAGGAAATGGCTGTATGATTTTTGGGGTAATAGAATAGAGTATGAAATAAATATAGTCCATAAAACTAGAAACAGTTTTGATTTAGTAATTTTTTTCTTTGTAGATAGATGGATACTAAATATAGTTGATATAATTAAAAGAATTGTTCTTATATAGATATTATTATCAAGGAAAATAAATCCAAGAGAATTATTAAAAGACTTGAAGATGTTACTGATGTAATAGTTAAGGACTAGAATTTGGAAGTCATTCAGTATTCCAATATTAGCAAAAAAGATAGTAATAATTAAAGAAGGAATCAAGAAACCGAAAATTATCTTAGAAAGATTTTTAATTAATTTTACTTTCTGATCATTTTTAAAACCTATTAGTATGAGATAAGTAATAATTACTAAAAAGTCGAAGATTGAGCTTTTTGCAAAAAGTATTGATATGCCAAAGGACAATCCAGATAGAAAATATTTTTTCTTAGTTTTTTTCAATGTTAGGAATATTCCTAGAAGGGTAAATAATAAAGTGAAGTTTTCAGGGTTTGCTATATTTGCATCAATCAAGGGTAATCCTAATAGTATTGATGAGAAAACAGAGGAAATGACAGCTATTTTTCTGGAAAATAAAGATTTTGTAATTTTATAAATTAATATAACTGAAAAAATTGACGCTAAAAGACTGGCTAGTTTGGCTGATAAGAGAAGCAAATTATTTGCAAAAGAAGATAAGTAATAAACGAAAAATATTCCTGGAGCGTAGTTTGTATATACATCTTTATATAAGTATTTGCCGTTCCTAAGCATATTTGCAGCACTAGCAAAAAGTCCTTCATCGCTGTACCAGTGCGGTTCAAAAAGACTTGGAGTTCTTAATATGATAAGAAATAATATAAAAGTACCTATAATTAAATATTCTTTTTTAATCTTTTTAAGAAAAGAGATTAGCTTCATAATTTTAAATATTAGAGAATTTTAATTGCCAGACTCGGATCATCGCTTCGAAGAAAATTTTGCTGCTCATTTTAGATTTCCCTTTTTCACGATTAGGGAAAACTATAGGTATTTCATAAAAACTGAAATTATTCTTCGCGGTACGGTATTTCATTTCTATTGTAAAGGCATAACCTGTTGATTTGACTTTGTCTAAATCTATAGTGTCTAAGACTTTTCTCTTGAACATATTAAACCCCCCAGTAAAGTCTCTTATATTTACTCCTAGTATTGTTCTTGCATATAAGCCGCCTCCTTTACTGATTATTTTTCTCAATAAATTCCAATTTTCTACCTTGCCGCCTTTTATCTTCCTAGAACCAATTACTAAATCATATTTTTTAATTTTTTCTAGAAAGTCAGGAATGTATTCTGGTTTGTGGGAGAAGTCAGCATCCATCGTAAGAATATAGTCAAATTTTTCTTTAATGGTCTTTTTAAATGCTTGTAAGTAGGCGGTAGCAAGACCTAATTTACCTGATCTGTGAATCACATCTATTTTGAATTTACTACTATTATATTTCCCAGAAAGTTTATCTGCTATCTTACCTGTTCCATCAGGAGAGTTATCATCTATTATTATTATAGTTGTATCGGTAGATGTTTTTAAAATAACATTTTTTATCTCTTTAATTAATTTAGGTAGGTTGTCTTTCTCATTATAAGTAGGGATTGCTATTGCTAATTTTTTCATAAAATAATAATTAATAACTAAATTATTATACTAATTTTTTTCCCATAATTGTAAATATAGTCCACCATTGAAACATTTTTCTTCTAATAGGGTAAAGTTCGATTCGATTTCATCGATATTTATATTGCTATTTAGCTCAATAGTCCATATTCTTTCATGTTTTATCATTTCCGAAGTGTCTCTTGTATAATCATCCTCAAGAATCATTGATCTCCCAAGGTAAAATTGTGTTTCGTAGTTTGGGTCATATATTGTGCTTTCAAATTTATTATGCGCATAGTATTTAACAGGAAAAAATGTGAGGGCATTTTTATGCAGAATGTTGTCGGTTTCACTAAGATTACTGTCTATATAATTAACGAGGTTAGTATATCCAGCTCTATAGTTAATTAAATTTATAAAGTCGACAAAATAGATTCTTAGGTTAAGTGCTATAAGTATTGATACGATAGGAATTTGAATGTATTTATTTTTGAATAAAAAAACTATTCCATAAAAGGATAGTACTATCATATAAGGAGCAAGAAAACTAATATATCTAGCATATAAGACTGGGCTATGGAACGAAGCTAGATACATTAAAATATACGGAATCCAGAAAAAAATAGAAAAGTGTATTTTTAATTTTTTAAAATTTACCAGCTCATAAAGTGTACCCAGTAAGGTTAAAAGTATTGTGAAAGTGTTTAAAAATGAATCTAGAAGACCGAATTGTCTTTGTGATATTAATCTTATTCCTGTAGCAAGACCGGTTAATGTTTCCTGCGGGGTATCAATAGGATCAAAAGTCAGCCAGAAGCCTGTTTCAAATTTACTTAACTGGCTGATCATTATTACTATCCATGGAATTGATGTAATAAAGAAGATAATGAAGAGCTTCAGCCATTGGTGTAAACTCTTTTTGTTCTTTTTATATATTTTAATTAAATTTTTTGTATCTGAATTAAAAAAGTAGGTGATTAGTATGTAAAAACATTCAGTAAAGATGAAAAACACAGAAAGATTGTGAGAGTAAAATGCGCATGTGTTAAATATTACCCATAATATTGCTGATTTTATAGTAAATTTATTTAGGAGGTTTTTCAGATGAAAAATTGTACCTATGAGCAAAAATGTAAACATAGAGTAGACTCTTGCCTCCTGAGCGTAAATTATAGATATTATATTAACTGAAAAGAGTGAAAGAATAAGTAGCTGTTGATATTTCTTAAAATTAGGTCGGATTATTAAGTATAAATAATATATTGAAAACAAGCTGCAAGTTACTGAAGGAATTCTAATTGATAACTCACTTGCTCCAAATAGCTGTACCCAAAAATGCAGAGAGAACTGATGTAAAAAAGAACTTGTATCATTGATTAAAATAGGTATAAGTTCCTTAAGGCTTTTTTGAACTAGAATAGCAGTAAAAGCTTCGTCACGCCACACATCGATTTCATTGATATTATAAAGACGTAAAAAAATAGCTGTAATAAAAATTATTCCTATTAAGTAATAATGTAAATACTTTTTATTAAATAACTTTTTCATTGATGAGATTTTAGCAGGTTTTGGGAAAAATTTCTAAATATACTTATTTTTCAACTTATATGGTATCTAAGTCGATGTATTTTATTTCCTGATCAAATAATCCTCCACCTGTAATTTTGAGTTTTAATCCTTCTACTCCTTCTGCTATTTCATAAATTGCTTCGAAGTTACTTTCAAGTCCAGGGTTTATACTTATAAAACTTAATTGGTTTTGAATATAGTAAGAGGAATTTGTATAGCTCTTGTATTCTCTTGCTTGAGAATCAACTAAAGTTGGTTCAGATGGATTAACTACTTCGTTTCCATTATTCTTTACAGAATAATGTACCTTGATAAATTTACCTCCAGTTGTTGCATCCTCAATATTGTCATACATAGAGGTGATATTCTGTCCAAGTTCTTCAACTATTGCGACCTTCCACTCTATATTTTTTGTTGTTACATATTCTCCAATTTTGGCTGGGTTCGATAAAGCTTCTTCGTCAGTTGTATCGTTAGTTAATTCATTCCAGTCTATTTTTTTCGCAATAAAATAGGTAGCTGTACTACAAATGCCACATATAAGTAGTAATAATACTATTATAATAATTGGGAATGCAGCTAATCCGCTTAAGAATCCTAATCCTGTAGAGCATCCTTTTGAATTAGAAGGTTCGTTTGTACTATTGGGAGAGGTTTTAGGTTTGAGATTTGTTTTAGGATGTTTGTTAATATTTATCATTTTGGAAATTTTATATTTAATTAATTTAAAGTCTATAGCAGAATAGAATGAAAATCAATTATTTCGATAGATTATTGGTATTAGAAATATTATCTAAAAGTGTTTTTTGTTTAATTCTCCAAGTGTAATGATAGTAATTATGCAGATTAATGATGCTGAGAATTATGTGCGTTTTCATCTGGTATCGCTAATGGAACAGATACGCAGATCAAACACAAATAACAAACTTCAGGTTATCATATTGGGATGTACCCATTATCCCTATTTATCAGGGGAGATAGATAAGGTCC